>JAEUSQ010000032.1 GCA_016788705.1 Bacteroidetes Order II. bacterium | reverse complement strand
CATCCGCACTGCTTCTTGCTTGAACGCCCTGTCATACTTGCGCCGCAACCGGTTCGCACTTGCAGGACTTACTGCTTGTTCTTGTTTCTTCATGACACAATATTAAGTTAGATTTGTGTCCGCCTAAATTAGACCACCTCACATCATATTTTAACTTGTGTAGATTATATGCGTGATGTTTTTTTGAAACGTACCCCATAAACGATGGACATCATCCATCATTTGCGAAGTCTGTAAAATTAACAATGACGGTATTTTACATGTTGGCCAAAAATTAAGGGGAACTCAAAATAGTCAACTTTATGGGCATTGAGCGAAGTGACACACGAAGTAAATACCTATTTTTACAACGTATTTGAGGAGGAAAAATAAATTTTGGGCTTTATTCTAAAAAATGGCCAACATATACTTTTTGCCAACATCTTTTAGAACCGTTGCATTTTGATGATGAACACCTCCTTTTCGAGTAATGGCTCACCGGATTACCATCAGCCGTTTAGTGTGGGTAGTCTGGGCCTTGCCTTGAACGCGGACCCAGTAAGATCCAGTCGCTAATTTTTGCACAGAAACAGGGAGTTCGATCACTTGTTGTGCCGACATAAAGCCACTAAATAGGGTTTTGACTTCTTGTCCCCAAAGGTTGTACAGGATGACTTGTATGTTCCCTGATGTGTTGGCCGTAAACCGAATCCGAGCTTCGGTTTGGGCCGGATTTGGGAATACGATCATTCCATTGTCTGCTGGCGGCTTAGGAGGCGTTTGTAAAGACGTGGCCGTGATAGGTGCTGCCAAATAGGGCCTTAGCAAATCCATTTTCCAGTTGTGTACCGAGACCCAATCGTCTTTAAGGATCCCCCCTGTATCACCAGAATTGGGGTTCCACGTCCAGTACGTCCACGATTGGGTTCCCCCCATATAGGCCAAGACCGCTTTGATCCATTGCAAAGCTTTCCCGCCATAGGCATTTTCCTCTTTGATCCCAAACTCTCCAAGCAAAATAGGCGCACGGTTTTCTTTGAACAAAAACCCCCAGCGTTGGTCCCAAATGGCCACCATATTTTGGGGAAAGGTTGCTTCATTAAACCAAGTTTGTGCATAAACCTCTGGCCCATAATCGTGCGGGGAATACACCAACTTGTCGGCAGTGATGTTGAGCGGAAAGTTTTTTGCGCCTTCCAGATTACCGCCCCACCAATACGATCCATTGTGGTTTTGGACTCCCTCTACAATGATCAACAAGTCTGGATGGACGGCCAGAATGGCCGCAGCGGCCCGTTCTGCGGCCTTGTTCCAATCGGTTGAGGGATTGCTATTACCCCAAGTGGCGTTGCCATGTGGCTCATTGTCTAAGTCGAAACCCACGACGGTGTTATTGGTGCGATAGCGGTTGGCCAGCGCCACCCAGTCTGCAATCCACTGCCCCTCCGAAAAGTCCGAAAGATACCAAAGGTCTTCGTTCATGAAATTATCGGCCTTTCGGGAATGGTTGTCTAAAATTACCCTCAGACCTTGTTTTCCGGCTTCTTCTATGATTAAGTCCAGAATTTGGAGGGGCGATTTGCCTTGTAGCGGGGCATTCATCGGAGAAGTGCCGTCATAGGGATCGGTTCCAGAAAACGTAATACCACTTGCCGATGCGCCTGCTTTCAGGATGTGATTCCCCCACGGTAAGCGTAAGACATTGAAACCCAAACTTTTGATTTGCTTGAGCATACTCCGGTAGTCTCGCGACCACAGGCCATGTGGGGCGGCATTGCTCGTCTCGAAACCAAACCAATTAATGCCCGTCAGTCGGACGATTTGGTTATTGGCATCTATGAGATTTTTACCAGAGACGCTTAAAAAACCAGCAGTTATAGGAGGCGGATCGGTCGGTTGATTGCGGACGGTTACGTTTATTTCGGAAGCAGAGACCGTGCCAGCAGTTGTCCGAAAGTTCGCCTTTAGGGCATATACACCATCCGCAACCATTGTGGTATTCCACAGTACCTCGTATGGAGCAGAGGTATCCTCGGACCCGATGGCGATGTTGTTTGCCAGAAACGTAACCCCCTGGGCGCCCTCACCTGTAGTGACAGCCGTAAGTACCACCGCTCCAGAAACCGTTGCACCACCCACAGGGGCCGTTAGCCGGACAGTCGGTAGAGCAGGTTGGGTGCCATTAAATGTGCAACCTGTACCATTAAATGTACAGACTGTAGGATCGGGCCTGACACCACCCGTATAACTTACCTGAAACCCAACCAGGGTACTTCCATTGGCCATGATCTCGCTATTCCAGCCTGCATCGCGCACAGTAAAACGATTCCCGGACTGCGACCATTGGCCATTCCATAGGTTTACCATTGTTCCAGTGAGGTCGAACCCCAACGTCCAGCCTTGTATGGCCGCTGTTCCGTTATTTTGGATCACAATTTCAGCGGTATAACCACTTCCCCAGTCGTTAGTGACGCGGTATTGAAAAGCAACTTGGGCATGTGCCATAGTAGGCACAAAAAATACACTTACAAGAAAATATGGAAATTTACAAATCCGACGCATCATATTTACTGCATAGAAAAGAGGAGGAGAGAGGAACGTTAATCTGCCCAGACGGAAGGTAGTATAGGCGAAAAATGCTCCGGACGCAAGAAGGGGAATTCGGAAAAGCAACTTTAATACCATTTTGTGACACCTATGCAGACTTGCCTTGAAGCGGGAACATGGCGCTAAAGTTACTGGTTGGAGGTTTTTTTAATTTCGGCACCTCATTATTATGTCGAAAAAACAGGTGTTTTCCTAAATAGCGTTATGTCGCGAAAAGAGTTGTTCCTACTGTTGACCCTTTCTACGGTCAATCTGATGCACATTGTGGACTTCATGATTATGATGCCTCTGGGGGATCAGCTGATGCACCATTTTAAGATGGGGCCGCAGGCATTTAGCATGTTGGTAAGTGCTTATACCCTGAGTGCATTTGCCTCTGGCTTGATTGGTACACTTTGGCTGGATCGCTTCGACCGAAAAACAGCCCTTTTGCTCTTGTATGTGGGTTTTTTAGCGGGTACGTTGGCCTGTGCGGTCGCGCCAACCTATGCCCTGCTACTGGCAGCCCGCATCTTGACGGGTGCGTTTGGTGGGATACTGGCATCACTGGTATTGGCCATTGTTGGTGATGTGATTCCAGAAGAGCGTCGCGGCCATGCGATGGGAATTGTTACGGCTTCTTTTTCGTTGGCCTCTATTGCAGGTGTTCCCTTGGGCTTGTTATTGGCAGCATCATACTCGTGGCACGCACCATTTTGGGCCCTTGGCATATTGGGCCTTCCCATGCTCTTGTTTCTATATATACAAGTTCCGCCCATGTCCGGACATATACAGCTTGCCCGAATTCATACCCATCCTTTGGCCGGATTTGCCAATGCTTGGGCTAATCCTCAGCAACGATTGGGGTTGATGTTCATGTTTTCATTGAGCCTCTCACACTTTTTGGTAGTTCCATTTATTGCACCCACTATGATCTCGAACGTGGGTTTAACCGAGCAAGAGATCAGCTATATTTATGTGGTAGGGGGATTAGCAAGTGTCTTAACTGGGCCAATCATCGGAAAAATGGCAGACCGGTATGGTAAGTCGCGCATTTTTACGATTTTCATCTTCCTCTCTATCCTTCCGATGCTGGTAGTCACCAACTTAGGCCAGACACCCTTGTTTTGGGTCTTGGTGCTTGCTGCAGGTTTTTTTATTATTGCGGGTGGACGATATATTCCTGCGCAAGCCACGGTCACGGGCTTGGTTTCTACACATGAACGAGGGCGGTTTATGAGTTTGCTCTCGGCGGTTCAGAACTTAGCCACCGCCTCGGCAACACTCCTTTCCGGGGCCATCATTATACGACATGCAGACGGCCATTTGGCACATTATCCGGTGGTAGGCCTCCTTTCAACGGGGTTTTTGGTGATGACATACCTGATTTTCTTGCGGCTGAGCAAGGTAACCACGCTCCGTGCTTCCGAGGATCCCGCGCCTATTCTGGGATAATGGCTTGTTGTGATCACATAGAAATCCATCCTAAAAAGACAAGTGTGTAAAGGCGCAATTGCCCTTTGCTTCGGAAAGAACGAAGAACTGAATTTCGTTTGGGCTTCTTCTATAAGGTGTATTAGATTGCAATACCCTTGCTCTGATTCCATTCAACCCCGATCACGATGAAAACAGTTCTCTATTCCCTTGGTTTATGCTTCTGCGTAGCGGCGTTGGGACTCAACCATACCCTGAAGGCCCAACCAGTCCCCACAAACAAGCCCCTCACAGCAAACCCTATTGCCGCAGGCCCCATGTTGGGATACAGTGCCATGCGCGAAGTTGCCATCTGGGTTCAAACCACACGCCCCGCAGCGGTGCAGATACGGTATTGGCCACAAAACCAGTCCACTGCAAAAAAAACCACCCCCATAGCCAAAACCAGTGCCGAAAAAGAATTTATTGCCCATCTCTATGCTTCTTATTTAGAACCAGGAACCACCTATGAATACGAGGTCTTGGTGGATGGAAAAGTGGTTCCACGCCCCATGCCCTTAGCGTTCAAAACCAACCCGCTCTGGCAATGGCGAACCGACCCACCCGCCTTCTCGGTAGCGTTTGGCTCGTGCGACTATACCAATGATCCCCCCTACGACCGCCCCGGACGTGCATATGGTGGAGACAAAAAAATTTACAAAGCCATTGCACAAGCCAAGCCCGACCTCATGCTTTGGGGAGGAGATAATGTCTATTTTCGCGAAGTGGATTGGGACAGCGCCAAAATGATGGCGTATCGCTACAATGCATGGCGACAGCAGACCGAAATCCAGCCTATTCTGGGTAATATACACCACTATGCCACTTGGGACGACCACGACTATGGCCCAAACGATGCCGACCGGAGCTACATTCTGAAAGACGCCGCTATAGACCTCTTTAAACAATACTGGATCAATCCGGCCTATGGACTTCGCGAAACACCAGGAGTTTTTCAGCAGTTTTCTTGGGGCGATGCCGACTTTTTCCTCTTAGATAACCGCTTTCACCGAAGCCCCAACCGACATCCAGACAGTACCAACAAGACCATGTTCGGTAAAGCCCAGTTAGACTGGCTACTCGATGCCCTTTCCAGCAGCAATGCCACTTTCAAAATCGTGATGAGTGGCGGGCAAATCCTGAACGACGCCGCCATTTTTGAAAACTTTGCCACCTATGGCGTAGAACGACGCGCCTTTCTGGAAGCATTACAACGCAGGAAGATCAATGGCCTGCTCTTCCTGACGGGCGACCGCCACCATACCGTACTTCGTAAAAAAGAAATCCCTGGGCTATACACCCTCTACGATTTTACCTCGTCCTCTATCACCGCTGGTATCGCCCAACCTGTTGCCAAAGAGCTGGATGCACAAATTGTTGAAAACACCCTACTGAAAGAAAATAATTTTGGCCTGCTGACGTTTTCTGGTCCCAGAACCGATCGCACCCTGACCCTGAAGGCCATTGACAGCGACGGCAAAACCCGCTGGACGTATGTTCTCAAAGCGAATGACCTACGAGCGGATAAATAAGTATCCGAACGAATCACATGAAAAAACAAGCCTTTTTCTTGCCTGCCTCCTGTAATTGGCTTAATATAGACCTAATAATGTGTTCGATGATCACAGGTAAAAGGCCCGGTTGTTGATAGCAAGCATCAACCAGTGGACTTTTACCTTTCTTTATTTTTGCTACAGCAACCAGTTATTGCACGATACATAATGAAAAAGAACGAAGAATGGTCCCTTACGGTTGAGCGATTTGCAGACCAAGGCAAGGTTTTGGCCAAAGTAAACGGTTATGTGGTCTTTTTTAAAGGTGCTGCTCCAGGGGATATCGTGCGGGTTCGGACCACCAAGGTCAAGAAAAACTACGCCGAGGCCATCCTGCTGGAAGTCATTTCCCCCAGCCCGCTGCGCGTTTCCCCCATTTGCGCTTATTTTGGCACGTGTGGCGGGTGTAAGTGGCAACATGTGGCCTACGAACACCAACTTACTGCCAAACGTGAGAGTGTAGCAGATGCCCTAACCTATACGGGTGGGTTTCAGGACGTTGTGGTGCAACCCACCATTGGGATGGAAAATCCACTGTTCTATCGGAACAAAATGGAATTCTCGTTCTCGACCCAACGGTGGTTTACAGATGCCGAAATCGCAAAAGGCCAAGCAATAGACCGCAACTTTGCGTTGGGGCTTCATGCACCCGGCCGCTTCGACAAGGTTTTAGACCTTGAAATGTGCTACCTCCAATCCGAATTAAGTGCCCGTATTGTGAATGGCATCCGCCAATTTGCCATACAAGAACAATGGTTGGCTTGGGATACGCGGAAGCAAAACGGATTTATGCGCCATGTGGTCATTCGTCAGGCGTGGCATACCCAAGACCTGATGGTAAATCTGGTCACGTATGGCTATTTACCAGAACGAATGCACCTGTTGGCTACGTTTTTACAGGATCAGTTTCCAGAAATCACCACCTTCGTTAATACGTGCAATACCGGGCTTGCACAAACAGCCTACGGCGAAAGCCAGCATACGATCTATGGCTCTGGGAAGATCTACGATAAAATCGGAGATTTAACCTTTGAGATTGCACCAACGGCTTTTTTCCAGACGAATACTTCGCAAGCCGAGAAACTCTATGCCGTTACCCGCGCATTTGGCGCGTTGCAACCCACCGATTTGATGTATGACCTGTATTGCGGCGCCGGAACCATCTCGTTGTTCTGTGCCCCACACGTCCAGCACGTAGTGGGAGTGGAGTTGGTAGAAGAAGCAGTGGCCAATGCACGGGGCAACGCCCAACTAAACAATATTCACAATACTACGTTCGTAAGTGGCGATATGATGCGTCTTTTTACACCGGAATTTGTTCGGAAACATGGAAAGCCGGACGTATTGGTGGTGGATCCTCCCCGCGCAGGGATGCACCCCAAAGTGGTCGCACAAATTGCACAGTTGCAACCAGAAAGATGGGTCTATGTGTCTTGTAATCCGATGTCGCAAGCAAGAGAGTTGAAAGAATTGGCGGATTTGTATGCCATTGAAGCGGTTCAGCCAGTGGATATGTTCCCCCATACCCATCATACCGAAAGCGTGATTAAACTTCGTCTGCGCTCATAAACGGTTAGGACAAGGTAACCACTTCGTTGGCCAATATTGGATTTTCGACGGCTTCAATGGCTTCCACAACCCCATCTCGAAAGCGCACAATCTTTCGGGCATGATGCGAGATGTCTTCTTCGTGTGTGACCATTACCACCGTATTGCCTTGTCGGTACAGGGCCTCAAAAATCCGCATAATTTCTGCACTGGTTCGGGTATCCAAGTTCCCCGTTGGCTCATCTGCCAAAATAAGCGACGGGCGCGTAACAATGGCCCGTGCAATCGCCACCCGTTGCCGCTGACCACCGGAAAGCTCATTCGGTTTATGGTTCACTCGGTCCCCCAAGCCCACGCTATCCAAGGCCCCTTGTGCCCGTTCGCGGCGTTCGGATCGTTTAATGCCAGCATACACCAACGGCAATTCCACATTTTGCAAAATGCTGATGCGCGGAATCAGATTAAACGTTTGGAAAACAAAACCAATTTCGCGGTTACGGACTTCGGCCAACTCATTATCCCGCATCTTACTTACATCATGCCCGTTCAGCATATAAGTGCCCGCCGTGGGGGTATCCAAACAACCAACCATATTCATCATAGTGGATTTTCCCGACCCGGAAGGTCCCATAATGGCCACAAAATCGTTGGGGAAAATATCCAGCGAAACACCATTCAAGGCGCGTACTTCCTGATCGCCCATGACATAAATTTTGGTCATGTCGCGGATGCTGATCAACGGTTCTGCCATTTTTTTGTGGTTTGATGTATCCGACAGTGTCAGATTTTTGTACAAGTGATTAATTTTTCTTGGTATCGGTTTTGCGGGTTCGGACCGCTTCGCCATTTTCCAATTCTCGACTAACGATGCTATAAGGCCCAATAATCACTTTTTCGGTGCCCGACAAGCCGGATTTGATTTCCACATGGGTTTCGTTCGAGATACCCGTTTCTACCTGAACCATCTGTGCTTTCCCGTCTCGCATCACAAATACCACCTTGCGTAAGTCTTCTTTTTTCTTCACCGGATTGGGGTTAGCAGCTTCTGTGGGTGTCTCTTCCTCTGTTTTGGCAGTACCTTTTGCTTGTTGTCCTTTTGGCTTGGCAAAATCACGCACGGTAACAGCCTGAATTGGAATGGCCACTGAATTAATAACCGTATCGGTAGAAATATCTACGGTTCCACTCATGCCGGGCCGGAACTCGGCTTGTGTCACCTGAACAGGAGTTTCCTCGGCGCTGGGCATGGGTTTCAGGTTACGTTTCACATTTTCGGCGGTAAGAGGGGTTTGCCCAACCAAGCGCACCTTAACAGGAAAGTTCGTCACTTGGTCTTGCGTACCCGTTCCCGTGGTACGGGCAGAATTTGCGATTTCCGTCACCACGCCTTTAAATACCCGCTCCGGATAGGCGTCCACCGACACATTGGCGGTATCACCCACGGCTACATTCACCACGTCATTTTCGTTCACATCCACCTGCACCTCCATCTGGTCTAAGCGGGCAATACGCATCATCTCGGTCCCACTCATCTGACTGGTTCCCACCACACGCTCGCCCAATTCCACGTTCAACTGACTTACAACGCCACTCATAGGGGCAAAAATGGAGGTTTTGTTTAATTGTTCGCGGGCTTCTCGGAGGCGGGCTTCGGCACTTTGTACCGCAAATCTCGCGGCATCGGTATTGGCTTTAGCAATATTATATTGTGTTTGGGCCGCTTCAAAGGTATTTTTCGGGATTACCCCCTTCTCAAAAAGGTCTTTCTGGCGGTTGAAATCCAACTCAGCACCCATAAATTGGGCCTGAGATTGGGCCAAGGCCGCTTTAGATTGCATTACCCCAGCCTCACCTTGTTCTACCTGGGCGGCATAAAAGTCGGAATTGATGCGGGCAAGTAACATGCCTTTTTCCACCCAATCGCCTTCTTTTACCGCAAGAAAAACAATTTCTCCCGAGACGTCTGGCGATATCTTCACCTCTACTTCTGGTTGAATTTTACCCGAAGCCGTAACCACTTGGGTGATGTCTCGGCGTTCTACGTTTGCCACCTCCACTTCCTTTCCTTCTTCCTTATTCCGGTCTTTGAACATCCAGAGAACGACGACCAGTAACACGATCACAACACCGCTAATGATCAGCAGATTTCGGGTCGTATTGCGCTTTGCTGCCATGATTTTGCTATTTGGGAACCGGAATGCAACAGGGCTTTCCGGGGGTTGGGGTTTATTTTGAGTTTGGTATGAGCGACATTTCAGGTTTAATACGGCCTATATAATATTCCAATACCTGTTTTTGAAAGACCAAGCCATACCGTGCCTGAATTTCCTGACTTTGGGCTTCTACCAAGCCGGCACGCATCTGCGCAAGTTCGGTAAGGGTAGAAGCACCCAAGTTATAGCGATTTTGTTCTACGTCTAAGGCCTGTTTCCGGTAATTTACCTGAACGGCGGCCACTTGTACCTGTTTATCGGCATTCAGATAATCCAAATATGCCTGACGCACTTCCGAGGCCACCGACTGTTCCAAATTCCGCAAATCCAGAACCGCATTTAGGGACTGATAGCGGGCTATTTGGAGGGAACGACGTACCTGATTCCGGTCATAGATATTCCAAGAAAGCGAAAATCCTAATCCAAAATTCCGGTTATCCAGCACCTGACGAAAGATGTTGTCGTTGCCACGACTGGAGTATTGTGTACTCACACTGCCCCCCAAAGTAAGGGTGGGTAGCCGATTGGCCCGAATCAGGTCCATATTCATCTGATTTGCTTCGATGGTGGCTTTTTGGGCCTGTATGTCCATCCTATTTTGAAGCGCAGTCCGGATCATTGCCTCTACGTCATAGTTCTCTTTCAGCAAAGTGGCCGTGCCGATGTCTGGTACTTCAAACTCAAAGACCACAAAAGGATCTACTTCTAAGGATTGGATCAACCGTGTTTTTGCACGCTCAAAGGCCAATTGCTGGTTCAGCACCTGTAGCTCGGCCTGTGCAACCAAGGCTTGCTGTTGCAACATGTCGGACTCGGCCCGAACGCCACCACGTACAAATTGCTGTATCCGTGCCAACTGTTGCTTTTGCGCCGCGAGGTTTTCTTCCACCACTCGGATTTGCTCCTGATTCCGAATCACGTCTAAATAGCCCGAAGCCACCGCAAAAATGATATTTTCCCTTGCCCGCCGTACCGTCAACTCGCTGGCATCAGTCTGACGCTTGGCTTGTAAATAGGTGGGCGCTTGTTCGTTTCCGCCAAAAAAAAGCCGGTTCCAGTATCCGCCTTGCCACAAAAGCAAACCTCCACTTACCGATGCCCCCCCCGAAATGGAGGGCGAGAATGAGAAATTAATGGTCGTTTGGTCAAAACTTCGCCCATATCCCGGATTCAAATTGGCACTTACCTGCGCACTTGGTAGAAAAGCATCTAATGCTTGGGCTTCGGCAACCCGCTGAATGGACACCGCATTTTCAGTTTTTTTCAAGGCGACACTATTCCCAAGGGCCGTAAGAATGGCTTGTCGGAGAGTGAGTTTCTGGGGTACCTGTGCCGATGCCTCTATCGTGCCCAAAAGCAGTAAAAAAAGACATGACCAGATAAAAAAAGCTTGCTTCATATGAAAAATCGCATTCATGACATCGGTAAGGACAATTATATTTTACACGAGACAGCACTCGTTTAGTTACATTACGTGGAAACAAAGGTAATGCCGAAAACCAAGCTTGATACAACCTTCAAGAAAACGTTGCGTAATTATATATAAAAAATAAGCAACATTTGGATATTTCCCAAAGACATATGAACCGCATACCTCCTTCTTGGATCAAAAATCCACACCTTCAAGCAGACTACAAACAGACCGAAAGTTCATGACTTCACCCGTCCCTACCATTTTAATTTGAGTCCTATTCTCTTTTTAGACCCAACCACAATCCTCTCATGGCTGTTTCGTTTGGTATTGTCGTATTTCCAGGCTCTAACTGCGACCACGACGCCTACCATAGCATTAAACACATTTTCAATCAGGAGGCCCGTTTTATCTGGCACAAAGATGATGCACTCGGAGGGGTGGATGTGGTCTTACTGCCTGGCGGCTTTTCGTATGGAGACTACCTCAGAAGTGGGGCGATTGCTCGGTTTTCACCCGTTATGAAAGCTGTGACCGACTTTGCAAATGGTGGCGGACTGGTGATTGGGATCTGTAATGGCTTTCAGGTACTGTGTGAATCTCATTTATTGCCTGGCGGTTTGGGACGTAACCGCGATTTACGCTTTATCTGTAAGCCCACCTATCTTCGTACAGAAAACAACGTAACACCCTTTACCAACCAATTGGCCAAGGGACAGGTCTTGGACATCCCCATTGCACATGGAGACGGCAGCTATTATGCCGACGACGAAACCCTTACCCGGTTAGAAGCCGAAAACAGGGTGATATTCCGTTATGTTACCTCCAAAGGAGAGGTCACCGAAAGTGCAAACCCAAACGGCTCTCGAAATAACATTGCAGGCATTATTAACGAACGCGGTAACGTATTGGGCATGATGCCTCACCCAGAACGGCATGTAGAACCCTTGTTGGGGTCTGCGGACGGTGCTTGGATATTCCGCTCCCTTATCCAATCATTTGTGGGTGTATAACATGAATCTGGCGGTTTTTGCATCGGGCGGCGGTTCTAATTTTCAGGCCATTGCGCAAGCAATTACGGAAGAAAAATTGGACGCCCGTCTTTCGGTGGTGGTCAGCAATGTAGAAACCGCTGGTGTACACGAGCGGGCCGCTCGGATAGGGATTCCTTCCCACACCCTGAACCCAGCCACTTATTCCGACCAAACGGGTTATCACGCAGACCTCTTGGCTGTATTGACTCGATACGACGTGGACTTTATTGCGCTGGCAGGTTACCTTAAAAAGATACCCACAAGCTTAATTGAAGCATTCCAAAACCGCATCCTAAACATTCATCCATCCCTCCTTCCAGCATTTGGTGGAAAAGGCATGTATGGCCACCACGTCCACGAAGCCGTTCTCGCACAAGGGGTTCGATGGACAGGCGCCACTGTTCACCTGGTGGATGCCGAGTATGACACCGGGCCCATTGTACTTCAAGAACCCGTTCCCGTCCGGCAAGATGACACGCTCAAATCCCTCGCAGCACGTGTCTTGTATAAAGAGCACCGCATCTATCCAGAAGCCCTTCAGTTATTTGCTACTGAAAAGGTTAAAATTATTGGTAGAAAAGTCGAAATAACCCACCCTAGGCCGCATGGTTATTCCCGTACCCCACGATCAGGAAACGGATAAAATCTTGTTTGGTGCTCCTCTTATCCCATTTCAGTGTTTTTGAAAGCCTTATCATTCAAAATACTCATATGATCTTGAAACCAAATCATCGTTCCGAGAGATACTTTTTTCTATTTTGGCTTCCGAAAAATCCGCTTGCTACCAAACCATGATCAACCCCAAATCGCTTCCGGCTCCCGATAACCTGCAAACGGTTAAACGTGCGCTTATCTCTGTTTCCGATAAGACCAACCTCGTCCCTTTTGCACAACGATTGGCAAAAAGTGGTATAGAAATTATTTCTACGGGCGGTACCTCCCGGACCCTTCGTGAAGCTGGCCTTCAGGTGAAGGATGTTTCGGATATAACTGGATTTCCCGAAATTATGGATGGCCGCGTAAAAACCCTTCACCCAAATGTGCATGGCAGTTTGCTGGCCCGCCGGAACGATCCAGATGACTTGGTTCAACTACGAGGCATTGGATCCGAATTGATTGATCTGGTGGTGGTAAACCTCTACCCTTTCGAACAGGCAATTGCCCAAGAAGGCGTAACAGATGCACTTGCCATCGAGAACATAGACATTGGCGGCCCTACGATGATTCGGGCGGCAGCCAAGAATTTCTTCTTCGTCACTATCGTAACATCTCCGGCAGATTATGAAGCCGTGGCAGACGTATTGCAGGCCAACAACGGGGCTTTACCCTTGGAATTCCGTCGCCAGATGGCAACCAAAGCGTTTCAGCATACCGCTGCCTACGATGCAACCATTGCACATTATTTCACGAAACCAGCACCAATTCCGGAGGAGCCGATCTTTGAGCGCCCGCTCCACATATCGCTTCCTCTTGTACAACCCCTTCGGTATGGTGAAAATCCACATCAAAAAGCAGCTTTTTTTGGACGGCCAGATCGCTTTTTTAAAAAATTACACGGTAAAGCCTTATCTTATAACAATCTTTTGGATTTAAGTGCCGCCCTGTTTTTAATAGATGAGTTCAAAGATGCTGGGCCCACTGCTGCCATTCTAAAACACACCAATCCCTGTGGCGTAGGAACGGCAAATGTTCTTTCTGCTGCATACAAAAAAGCCTTCTCGACCGATCGGCAATCGCCTTTTGGCGGTATTGTGGTGGTTAACCGTCCGTTAGACTTGGCAACTGCTCAAGCCATAGACCAGATTTTTACCGAAATAGTACTTGCGCCTTCATTTGATAAAGAAGCGCTGGTTTTATTAAGCAAAAAACAACAACGACGCATCATACAAATGAATTTGGCTGCCCGCTTCGATCATGCACCCGATGTCCGATCGGTGATTGGAGGACTTTTGGTACAAAGCCGTGACAGCGTTTTACGCACCATCGAAGACGCCAAAAACCATTATGTAGTGGTTACAAAACGTCAACCTACCGATGAAGAATGGCTCGACTTAGACTTTGCCTGGCGGATTGCCAAGCATGTGAAGAGCAATGCTATTGTATATGCCAAACAAGGCGCTACATTGGGCATCGGTGCTGGGCAAATGAGCCGGATTGATGCCTCTGAAGTAGCGGTGATGAAAGGACAAAAAGAAGCGCACGACTTTTTGGGGTGCGTGGTGGCATCAGACGCCTTTTTCCCTTTTGCAGATGGCCTATTGGCCGCTGCCGAAGCAGGCGCGACCGCTGCCATACAGCCTGGAGGCTCGATCCGAGATGAAGAAGTGGTTGAGGCCGCAAATCAACAAAATTTAGCGATGGTTTTTACGGCAAAACGTCACTTCAGGCATTGAAATTAATTATCTTGCAACTTGATTAAGTATTCGATTTCCCTTGTCCATTACCCCTTCAAATATCGTATCTTGGAGTCTGATTTGATGTGCAAGGTAAATTCCCTCTATATCCGATAACACCCACTGTCAACCACCGAACAGATTAATCACGACTCATGGGCATTTTTAGCAGTTTTGCTACCGACGTAGCCATAGATTTGGGTACTGCCAACACCCTGATCTACATCCGTGGACGCGGCATCGTTCTTAATGAACCAAGTATTGTGGCCGTAAACCGCAATACGCGCAAGATCGTGGCCATTGGCCATGAAGCGCAGCAGATGCACGAACGGACGCACAAAGACCTCGAAACCATCCGCCCTCTCAAAGACGGCGTGATTGCCGACTTCGACGTGGCCGAGCAAATGATCAAGCGCCTCATTATGAAGGTACAAACCAAATGGTACACCAACATCCGCCGAATGGTGGTATGTGTACCAAGTGGGATTACCGAAGTAGAAAAACGCGCTGTTCGAGACTCCTCGGAACACGCCGGAGCGCGGCAGGTTTATCTGATAGATGAACCGATGGCAGCAGCCATTGGTATCGGCTTAGACGTTCATGAACCAGTAGGAAACATGATTGTGGACATCGGAGGGGGAACCACCGAGATCGCCGTGATTGCGTTGTCTGGTATCGTGATTGACGAATCCATCCGTCTGGCTGGAGACCAATTAGACAATGCATTGGTTCAATATTTCCGCCGTAACCACAACCTACTTATTGGCCAACGTACCGCAGAGCGAATCAAGTGCGAAGTTGGTAGCGCGGTGGAACTGGATCCAGAATTAGAACTTTCCGTGAAAGGACGCGACTTAGTGAGTGGGATACCGAAAATCCGGACGATCTCTTCCGAGGATGTCCGTGAGGCTATCAAAGACCCCGTAGATCAAATTGTGGCCGCTGTGGTACGGGCATTAGAGCGGACGCCTCCAGAATTGGGGGCAGACATTTTGGAGCGCGGTATTATGCTTACAGGAGGTGGCGCTTTGTTGCGTGGGTTAGACCAGCGCATTCGTCGTCAGGCGGAATTGCCTGCCTACGTAGCCGAAGACCCGCTTACGGCAGTAGTTCGTGGCACGGGAAAAGTGTTAGAGAATTTAGAATACTACGAAACCGTCGTTAGTTAATTTGGTCGCGGGGCACTTTTCGGTGTCCCGCGCTCCCCTTAACCTTCATTCAACCCCTATATGCGCCTTTGGGATCGCATCCGAGACTTTGTCTTTTTAGCGGTCTTGCTTATTACCTCGCTGATCGTCCTTTTAGGCGTTCAGTATGAGGCGTTTTTGTCTTTGCGGAGTGCCTCGCTTGAGTTTACTTCGCGGGTAGAAAGTGCCTTTGCTTGGGTAGGACGTTATGTAAATGCGCTCAATGAGAATGATCAATTACGGGCAAACAACCTTCGCCTTTCCAGCCGTTTGGCCCGCCTCCTCGAAGAAGAAATTGAAAATCAGCGCTTACGCGGTTTACTACACCTTAAATCTAAATGGGCAGAATATCCGCGTATTGCAGCACAGATTGTCTCGCGAGATGTTACCAAAAGCAACAACCTCCTAACCATCAACGTTGGCAGCAATCAGGGAATTGAAAAGGGGATGCCCGTCATCAGCGATCGTGGTCTTATTGGCAGAATTGTTTTGGTTAGCCGCAACTACAGCGTGGTCATGCCTTTCCTGAACACCACCTTTCGGGCAGCCGCCAAAATTCAGCCGCAACAAATTTATGGCATTATTCGCTGGGAAGGAAATCGTCCAGACCGCCTTCTAATGGATCATGTGGTTAAAACCGAAAAAGTATCCAAAGGCGATACCATTGTGACAGCGGGCTATACACATGGCTTTTACCCAGCTGGCATTCCGATCGGCTACGTAGATTCCACCGCCGTTCGGAAAGGCCAAAATGACTGGCTCATCTATGTACGTCCAATGGTTCCACTTACGCAAACCGAACATGCTTTTGTTTTGCTTTATAAGCCAGACCAGAATCAAATCCGAATACAACACACAGCAGACTCTCTTTTGCAAACCAACTAATCTTTATTGTCTCTCTGAACCTTCTGTTACACACCTTTTTGTGACCGTTAAGAAGTTATTCTTTTATCCTAAACAGCATACGATATGCGTATTTTCATAAAAGGCGTTTTATTATGCCTGGCTTTTGCCATTTCCCTTCATGCACAAAGCGATGGTTTACAACAAATCCACGACGAACTAACGCAGTTTTTAGTCCGCCAACAGACCAAAGGGCTTCTACCGGAGGCTTTTTTAAACCATCAACCGATCTCTGCTCATGACGCCCGAAAGGCGCTCATAGAAATCGAGAAACATAGGCAAGAACTTCCGCCAACCGACCAATCGTTGTTGGACTTTTATTTGCATAACAAGCAAGACCCTACCGCAAGTTGGGCGCAGAAAAAAAGTTCGTTTCTATATAAAAACAAACAGGACTTTCTTTCTACCATTGGCGATGGGTATAGGGTTCAATTAAATCCCATTGCCTATATAGGCGCAGGACCGGGTCTTTTTCAGGAAACAGGAAAAGAAAATAGCCAAAAAACTGTTTGGCGGCGTACCTTGGGCGTCCGAGCATCTGGACATATTGGGAAAGGGGTCTTTTTTGAAACCCATATTTCCGGCAATGTGGAACAGGTCCCGTATCCCGACACCGACGGCCACCCGCCCCGTCATGCCCATTTTATGTATTATCAGGACTTTGGAGGACGCCAGGATAACTACGACTACTTTGATGCAACGGGGATCGTAGGATACCATTCCAAGCATTTTGAAGTGCGGTTTGGACGTGATAACAACCGATGGGCCGAGGGTATGAATAGTGTTTTGCTGTCGAATTATCCCGCCAAGTATGACCAATTGCAAATTCGTACCACGCTGGGCAAACAAATACAATATGTGAACCTTTTTGCGGCCTTTAACGATTTATCCCGTCCTACTTTGGTCAATGGAATGGTTCCACGCCGTTTTGCGACCTTTCATGAACTTACACTCAGGATTGCTAAGCGCTTGGATGTTTCGGTATTCGAAAGTATTGTCTTTTCACGCCCCAGTGAGACGGGCAAGGAATTGTACAATTTTGAACTGACCTATTTAAATCCCATCATTTTTTATCGTTCCGTGGAACGTGACCGGGGCAGTCCAGACAATGCCTTGGTTGGTGCGCAAGCATCGTGGCAAACCCGAAAAAACATTCGCCTCTATGGCCAAATGATTCTGGACGAATTTACCTTCAAGGAAATTAAGGCACAAAATGGGTACTGGGCCAATAAGTACGCGGGTTTGTTGGGCTTCCACTGGGCTGGCCTCCAAAAAACCGATATTCGGATAGAAGCCGGATCGGCAAGGCCCTTTTTATATTCCCATTTCAATCCCAGTTCGGCCTATATACATGGCAATGATGTTCTGGGTTTGCAATCTGGCCCCAACTCCAGAACATTTTTGGCCTCCCTGCATCACCTGATGAATGACCGTTTATATGGCAACCTGACGCTTACTTATACGCAACGGGGACGTAATTCTTCCGATAAAAATGATGGCGCGGATCCCACCATCACCTATCATAGTACGGATTTGCTTCCGCGAAATACTTATGGCAACAACATGCTTCAGGGTATTCGGGTAAACACCCTGTTGGCAGAGTCGCGCATTTCTTGGCGGATGTTTAATACGGCGTTTTTGGATGTGGGGGTTATTTTCCAGAAAGAAGAAGACGCTATGTTGGGAAACAAGCAGTTTTTACTCCCGTTCTTGCAATACAGAGTGGGGCTGCCGTACACGTTTAGTCGGTATTAAGGCTACCGGGCCAGTAAGGACCTCCTCTAATAGCGGTTGAAATACCGCTTCAAAATGGGTTACCACGTGGGTCAGACCTTTGTTTTCAATGGCATTACGTGCATTAAGCCCAGCGATTTCTCTTTTACGTGGGTTCTGGCTCCACCATTCAATTCGCTTGACCAATTGTTCGGTTTGGAGGTTTTCCAAAACGTCTCCTGCATCGTTTTCCTGAATGAGCCGCGCCACTTCACTTTCCGGCGAACCAATGAACAACGCTGGTCGCCCGACGGCCATAATGCCATAGACCTTACTCGGAACCACCAGCCCCCGCAAAGTGGGGAACATTGTGGCCAAGTGCAAATCAGCCGCACTGAGGCTTTGGGCCAAGACATCTTTGGGCTGATAGGGCAATAAAAGCACATTATCTAAATGTTGAGCCTGGATAACGTGTTCAATCTGTGATTTTCTTGGGCCATCGCCAATGAGTACAAAACGGATGCGAGGGTTTTGTTTTTTGAGAATCCGAGCACTCTCTAATATTTCATCGAAGGGATGTGCCAACCCGAAATTACCCGAATACATGACCACAAACTTCTCTTCTAAGTGATGCAGGTTTCGGAAAGGGTTTTCTTTATGGTCTATGGGGAACACTTTTTGAACATCAGTCCAATTTTGGATAACCCGTATTTTTTCAAGGGGGATTCCGCGTGCTTGTAAACGATCTTGCATGCATCTGCCCACGCAAATTATCGTGTCTTGTTGTTTAAGGGCCCATGTGGAAAGGTGTCGGAACCAACCCGCAACGAAACCACCTTTTTTAAGTACCTGTAACTCTTCTGCCACTTCTGGATATAAATCTTGGCTCCAGTGAACCAATTTTGCCCCCCGCAATTTCTTGAGCAACACCGCAAAGACATAGTGCAAAGGCGGGTCTGTAGAAGTTACAACAACCGCATTGCTCGCCAACTTCCATGCTTTCCGGTAGAGGTGCGGATACAGACGAAGGTAAGACCAAGTACGGGAAGTAAAGGTGTTTCTCGAAAACACAGGCTCTCCGCCCACTTTGTGCAGGTACACCCCATTTTTGACACCGCTAAACTGACCATTGGTGGCCAATACTTCTACATGGAAGCCTTTATCGGCGAGTGCCTCGGCCAATTCGGTGAGTAACTGCCCTACCGCTTCGCTATCTGGGGCATATGTTCTATTGATAAATAAAATCATTCGTTTGTATCGCTAAACCTTTTCGAGAAGCAAAACTTTTCAGGTGCGGGCAATAACGAGATTACCCAAAACCAACAAGTCCATGTGCGTCCGAAGGTAGCAGTCCAACGCATGTTCGGGCGCATTGACAATCGGCTCGTTTTCGTTAAAGGACGTATTTAATAAAATTGGTACGCCAGTTTTCTGGCCAAATCGCTGGATGAGGGCATAATAGCGCGGATTATCTTTTTCCTCTACCGTTTGCAATCGGCCCGTACCATCCACATGAACCACGGCAGGTATCAAGGCTTGTTTTTCGGTTTTGATTTTAAAAACTTTCTCCATGTAAGGCGCCTCATCGTTCTGCTCAAAAAAATCTGGTACGGCTTCTCGCAAGATAGAAGGTGCAAAAGGCCGAAAACTTTCGCGTCGTTTGATTTTTGAATTCAATAAGTCTTTTGCATCTGCCCGACGCGGATCCGCCAAGATGGAACGATTGCCTAATGCGCGTGGCCCAAACTCTGCCCGTCCCTGAAACCATCCTACCACACCGCCCTGCATTAGACAATCCGTAACCCGGTCGTATAGTGCATCATCCGTCAATTCTACAAAAGCGATGCCTTTTGCTTTTAAGAGGTCTGCGACGATCTGATCCGAAAAGGTGGCCCCAGTATATGCCTGATGCTCGTATGGGCGACGTGTATGCTGTTTTTCCTGATGCCAAACATATAATGCAGCACCAATGCTCGTGCCCGCATCATGTCCGGCGGGCGGGACAAATACCCGCTGAAACGAAGTATTCTGAACCACTTTCCCATTGGCCACCGAGTTTTGAGCAACCCCACCTGTTAGACACAAGTGCGCCATGCCTGTTTTTTGGTACAGATCTTCCGCCATGTGAAAAATAACCTCTTCGGTAATGCGTTGAACAGATGCTGCAAGGTTTCGGTGTACTTCGGTCAATGGATCTTCTTTTTCTCGTGGAGAACCGAACAACGCTGCCATACGCGAAGTGAACATTGGCTCAATGTGCGGAATACCGCCCTCCCAACTCATACTGACCCCTTCTTTGAAATGCCGGAAATAAGCACCGTTGAGTTCGAATAATCCATTCGCTTTAAAAATTAAGATGTCTCGTAATGCGTCAACATAAACAGGATTCCCATAGGGTGCCAAACCCATTACCTTGTACTCATCGCCATAATAAGGGAAGCCCAGAAACTGGGTCATGGCTGTATAGAATGCACCCACTGAATGAGGGTACGAGACACTATCCAAGACCCTGAATTGCGTATTTTGTCCCGTTGCGCGCATGGTGGAAGAAAAATCGCCGAATCCATCAATCGAGAGAATGGCCGCTTCATGAAATGGTGAAACAAAAAAGGACGAGGCAATATGGCTACGGTGGTGTTCCACGAACCGTAAGGTTGCCTTTATTTCGGATTCCTCATGGCCTAAAGCAGTTGCTACGTCTTCTTTAATCTGTTTGATTTTAAATGAGTTACCAGCGCGATCTTTAATGGCTGCCCAAGAAACCATTTTTTTTAGTGAATGGAAAATCTTCTGCTCAATTTTTGCCATCGGATCACGAGACACCGCCATTACATCCACTTCTTTCAACGTAATTCCTGCCTCCTTCAAGCAAAATCGAATGGCCTCCGTGGGTAGTCCTGCCCAGTGTTTGATACGCCGAATACGCTCCTCTTCGGTCGCCGCGATAAGCACACCATCTTTTAGAATACAAGCAGAGGCATCGCCATGATAGGCATTTATTCCAAGTATATACATTTTGATTTTAGTTCGAGGGTGAGGTAAAATCTCGCTCCATGAGGTATAAACACAGTATCACTTCAAAACAGGTTCGTTGCCAAGTATAAAACCAGCCAGCTGCGCCCTGAAAAACAAGCCCTTTTCCGAAAAGACAATACAAGGGCATCACCAAAATAGCGGGAATCCTAAGCCACCTCATCTTTTGCGCAATACCCATATCCTTCCATGCCATGGCCGCCAATTTTTCGGCTTCGAGACGGGCATATTTCTGCTGAGACGCCAGCCAATGATCCATCCGCTTCCGATCATCATGGCGAATCGTCGTTTTGAGTGTACCTACCTCGCCTTCAAGTACCAATCGCTGGGTGTGACCGTCTTGTACATAATGGGCTGCAGCTTTTCGGTATAATACAACCCTTGGCGGATAAAGGGAGGCACCCAACTCGGTTTCATAAATACAATAGGTAAATGATGCTTCATAGCCATTCACCAATGAATCTTCAGGCAAGCACTTCAACTCATGAGGGGCCTCTTCCCTGAGTATGTAATCGGCATCCAGCGAAAGAATCCATTCCGACCTCACCTGATCATGTCCATATTGCCATTGAGCGGCATGGTTATCAAACGGTCTTTCCAAAAATCGGACGTTGGGGTATTGGGCGGCAATGGTTTTGGTAGCATCATTGCTCATACTGTCTATCACCAAGACTTCAGCAGCCCAAGTAAGTTGGTCTAAAACCCGCCCAATGTTAAGGGCTTCATTGTACGTAAGTATTAAAGGGGTTATGTGCTCTATGTGCATGTACGTAGGCTCCGGTATTTGTCTAAAAACGTAGATGCGATCTGATCCCACGCGAATCTCTTGGTCACATATTGGCGGGCACGTGCTCCCATCAAAGACCGGGCTTCTGGCGAAAGTCCAATGCCCTCCTGAAGCGCCCCCGCCAAGGCTGGTAGCGTAGGTGCCACCCACCAACCCATTTTTTCGGTCTTTAAAACAGGCCAAGGTGCTCCTGTGGTAGTGATCACCGGCAACCCAGCCGCCATTGCTTCGCCAATCACGATGCCAAAATTTTCGCTTTTGGAGGGCAATACAAACAAGTCGGCCTGTGTAAGAAGCTCCCATTTCTCGGTATCACTTACTGGCCCAGTGACCCGAACCGTGGCCGTAAGATTGTTTTCCGTTACTTTTTGTAACACTTCAGCAGCATATCCGCCTTCGTCTGGCCCCGCTATTTCGAGCACCCAGCCCTCTGAACGAATGTTTTGCCAGGCATCTAACAAAAGCATGATGCCTTTGATGGGATGTAGCCGAGACAAAAATAAGGCTTTACGCGGCATAATGAACCGTTTCGTCGGCATGGTATCTGGCAACCGAATACCATTGGGGATCACCCAAGTAGGTTTATGAATCCCTAAAGCCGATAAATAAGCCCCTTCTACCTCCGAAGTAACATGAAGTGCACTGGCTCGCTGCGTTACTGGTCTTTGGTAAAACATCCAACTCATGCGTTTCAGGAGGCTTTTATGTGCCAACGATGCGGGCATTAGCATCCCATTTGGGCTATTCACCAAAGGGATGTTGTGTTTGTGGGCAATTTTAGACACTAACCAATTGCTCCAAAGCCAGACCCCATGATCGTGTATCACGTCTGGCCTTTGGGTCTGGATAAGGTGTTCGAGGTGTACTTCAAATTCACGGGCCATTTGAAAGCGTTTATCAGCATACGTTTTAGGCCGTACCACACGAACGTTGACCTTATGTTCGTCTGGCAGGGACAACACTTCGTCAGGGCTCCCAATCGTTAAAAGGCTAACTTTGGCTCCTTGCTCAGTAAGTACTTCGCACAAATAAGGAACTGTTCGAGAAGTTCCCCCATTGTTTATATTTAATCCGGCAATGGTTTGTAGTATGTGCATGTTTAGTAAAAGCTTTAGTTCAATAACTTTGCCAAACGATTAGCCCATATTTCTGGAGCGTTTTTCATGCTCAATATCCGAGAACGCTTTCCCATCTCAATGACCTCCTCTATGGGTTGAGAAAACATCAACGTCGAGAGGGCTTGTTGAAGAGAGGTGTTATCCCGAGACGCAAACAACACGCCATTATAGCCATCCACCAGGTATTCATCCCCTGCGTGTACGCCATCAGAAAGCAACAAGGCACATCCCGCCATCGCCGCCTCGTGTACCACCACTCCGAAATGCTCGTGCCAACTTGGTAAACAAAAAACAGCACTTTTCTTCATGTATGAAGCAATCATTTCAGGAGGAGAAAAGGATATGAAGTTAATTTTTTTATGCGGCTTTAATTGCTCCTTCATTGGACCGTTTCCTATAACAATTAACTTCCAATCATGTTCTTTTTCTTCGGACACACGAATAAATGCGTTATTAAGTTCTAATATTCCTTTCCAATCTAAAAGTCTTCCTATAAATAGAATGTTTTTTTCCTTCTTAGCAATATCATCTTCATCAATTAAAAAGAGTGTATCATCAGCAGTATATAACCCGAATATAATATTTTTTCGCTTAAATCCTAATCTTTTCGCATACTCATACTGGCTAATAGAGGGAACCCATACATATGTAAATATCCGTCTTATTAAGAACCATGAAAACAAACACAGCAGGTCTTGTTTAAAAGTATTTTCCCAAGGATTATCTACACCAATAACCGTTTTTTTTCCATCTTTTTTTGCTCTTCGTGCAACTCCACGAAACACTTTTCCACTCCAACTACCCAAAACAACCATAGCTGGATTAAGTTGGTCATAAATAGCCAATACTTGTTCTTTGTCTGTATCATCCACCTGGAATATTTGTATATCAGGAGATATTAGAAAGGAATATGGCGCATCTTTATCTTTTTTCGTTACAATAATAGACACTTTAGAGGTTTTAGAAAAAGTATTTATGGCACTATAATAATACCAAGGTAAATCACGTAATACAAACAATACATTTTTCATGTCATATACGAGTTGGTCATTGACTGATATGGTATCTTGTTTTTATGAGGCTTCTTTTCCTTAGACCTCATTTGTGCCCAGGCTATAAACCCCATAAACACTCCTCCAACGCCATTAGGCGCCAATAAACATGCTTCAGCCAGGTTTACCAATAAGATGGTAATAAAGATTGCCATTAGTATCGGCTCTCTTTTTTGATATATAGACCAAAATAAAAATCCAATTAGTATAAATAATGCGATTCCTCCAAGAATCCCTGCTTCTGCAAAGAATGCAATATACAAGTTCCCTGGCTCTACGGAATAAGATATTGGCATATTCCATAGCCATTCACTTCGTACCAAGCGCCCTTCTTCGATAGGGAACGTAAGCCCAAAACCAGAACCAATTAGAGGGCTTGCAGAAAAAGCCGTCAAGGATTTCTCGATTAAATCACCTCGGCTCTTGTTATAACTTTCTATAATAGATACCGAATCCATTTTCTGGTTTTTCTTTACAAATTCCACTACACCGTTTGTAATAACTTCAGAATAGGAAATAATAAATATAAGTCCAACTACTGAAGCCAGCAAAACTCCTGGCATTTTTAGGATTTTACGCATACTTTCAATTAATGAGCTATTAAAAATTAAATAGGCCAGTCCAATCGCAATGACTGCACTCAGTAACGCTGTTCGCGCTTCAGAAAGGACAATTAATATACCTGTTAATAATGCCATTATAACAAAAAAATATTTTCTTTCATCAATGAATCGGACCATGAAATATACAAAAATAACCGCTGAAATGATACCAAATGTTTGTGGATGACTAAATATACCAGATGATCCAGATTGATAGACTTTCCACTGTTCAACAAATACATGCTGATCATAAATAAACCAACTTCCTATGATAATTGCCAAAAAAGTATGAAACATAAACTCACCCAAACCCTGATTGGTGTACATAACAGATTCAAAAAAAATAAATACCACAATATAAAGCAATAACAGTTTCAATACCGATACCAACGGAAGCAAGCCCGCAACAGAAAACAATAATATTAATCCAATAAAAGCACCAAATCTTACCGTATTTTGCTGAAGTTTTAGTTCGCCAGATCTAAATTTATGCAACAATAGCCTGCCGAAAAATACAAAGGTAATCAAATAACGAAGAAGTACAGGCAATCCACCAGACAACACATTAGGATGTAACAAGGCAACGATACTGACCATTAAAAATGCTTTAAATATATTTTCTACTCGCAGTACTCCCCAGAACAATAAGACTATTCCACATATAATGGTACCAACAATCCCAAAAGCATTAACATAAATCAATGCCAATATAGAGATTATTTCTATTATATTTTTTTTATTTATCAGCACTATTAAATCAGCATTAGTTTTTTTCTCTTAAAACTTTTACTAAAGTCGGAATTTGTGTAATTTGAAAGACGCCATATAATATAAAAAACAAAACACCTGTTATGATTAACAACATTAATGGAGAAATTTTATTTAAATAAGTTTTTTGTATCAAATCAATGATAAGGACAACAAAACTAATTTTGAATAAAGCAACAGTAAACAGTTTGATGATTTTGGTCACTGTACCCAAATTCATTCTGCAAAAGAGGTACCAGTAGCCTATAATAAAATAAATACTATTTATTATAATACCAAAATATGCAGCCCCTAATAGTTGATATTTCTTGATAAAAAAGTACAATAAAGGAATACCTATTAGAATCATTATTACATTTTGGAGAACAATAAATTTTGTATGTCCTGTAGCCGTAAAAACAGTTATTGGTATATTCATTAGTGACAATAATGTAGTACTAATCAATAAATATTTTAAAACAATTTCAGTCTCTTTTGTGACTAAGCTATTTTGTGTCCACACCAATAAAAATTCATAAGAATATAAAAATAAAAACACAGATATAGGCAAGATAATAAAAGTTGATATTGAAACATAATGATATAAATTATTTTGCAAATTTACTAAATCTTTTTCAAAATAATATTTAGTAAATTTCGGAAGTAGGTAGGTATTAAATGTACTCCCAATGATAATAATGCCACTACAAATACTGGCAGCAATAGTGTAGTAGGTTAAATCTGAAAGAAGCAACATTTTAGAGACAAATAACTTATCTAACTGAGAAACCACAACCGTCAATATACCGACAACAGACATTTGTCCTAAAAAACCTGCAACTTCTTTTACAGCAGCTAAATTATAGCCAAATACTTCACCTTTCACAATCAAACATTTCCAAACCCAGATACGTTGGATGATCATAAAAATGACTGAGACAACAAATTGATATATAAAATATTCTATAACACCTATTTTAAAAATATAAAAAAATGGAACTACGCCAAATATCCGAGTAAAGCTATAGACCAGATAAAAACCTGAAGCATCTAATTGGCGATTAAGTCCATTAAAAACACCTGCATACATTTGCAAAGGCCAATTAAGTGCCAATACCCCTCCCATGAGCCATATACATTGTTGAATCAACCATTTTGGAAGGGTGTCGGCATTCATCCAGGAAGACAAGGGATATGCAAAAAGACCTATCACCAAACCAACGCCAATCCCTAATATCCAAAAAAGAACTTCCAAAGTATGTATCACTGTATTAATATTCCCCTCTCTCATTTGAAGTGTCTTCATTCGCGGAATTTCTCTACTCATTACGGCACCAATATTAAAATTAAGCAAACTGGTTGTTGCCAACAAGGTGGCATAAAAGCCTATTAATCCGTAACTCTCTACACCTAAAAAATGCAAATAAATGGGCACCGATATCAAATTAAATATAATAACCAATACGTTTACAACGGTATTGCCTCCGGCAATAAATAGGGCTTTATATTGGGCAAATATACGTTTCATTCGTATTTAGGATGAAACCATTGTCTCTCTAAAGAAGGAAATGGTTTTTCGGACTCCTTCACTCCGACTAACAACGGGTTCCCAGCCTAAGACTGTTTTTGCTTTAAGGATGTCTGGCTGCCGAATCTTAGGATCATCTTCCGGTAAGGGTTCAAATACAATCTTACTTTCGCTCTGAACCCAAGTAATCACTTCTTCAGCAAAGTTCAAAATGGTGATCTCATTGGGATTACCGATATTTACAGGCTCAGCTTCATCACTGTGCAAAAGTCGCCAAATCCCTTCCACGAGATCGTCGCAATACTGGAAACTGCGGGTTTGCGACCCATCTCCATATACCGTAATGGGTAAATTACGTAGCGCCTGATTAATGAAATTAGAAACCACACGCCCATCATTTGCACGCATTCTGGGGCCATAAGTATTAAAAATGCGAACAATTCGGGTCTCGACCCCATGATAACGCTGATAGGCCATGGTGATGGCTTCGGCAAATCGCTTCGCCTCATCATAGACACCCCGCACACCTACAGGATTCACATTCCCCCAATAGGATTCATGCTGAGGATGTATAAGTGGGTCACCATACACCTCGGAGGTGGAGGCCAATAACAAACGTGCATTTTTTGCTTTCGCCAATCCTAAAAGGTTATGCGTACCCAATGCACCGACTTTCAGGGTTTGAATCGGCAACTTCAAATAGTCTATTGGAGAGGCGGGGCTTGCAAAATGGAGAATATAGTCCAGATTACCTGCAATATAGACGTGATTCGATACATCATGCCGGACTAAGTGGAATTTTGGATGTCCGACCAGATGGGCAATATTATCAGGCGAACCCGTAATAAAGTTATCCATACAAATCACGTCATGCCCTTCTTGGATAAACCGATCACACAAGTGAGACCCGATAAATCCGGCACCACCGGTAATAAGGGTTCGTTTCATCTCTTTTATACTCCTTTGTGGTACGGACGACCTATGCTATGGTAAAAGAAGCCTAATTCTTCCATCTGACGTGGGGCATATAAGTTGCGTCCATCAAAAATGGCCGGAAACCGTAACCTCTCTTTCACAGTCTCCCAATCCGGTTTACGAAAGGCGTTCCACTCGGTACAAATAGCCAGTACCTCAGCTCCATTCAAGGCATCATAGAGGTCGGTGGCATATGCAATCTGGTTGCCAAAAATAGCACGGGTTGTCTCGATGGCTTCTGGATCGAACGCACGCACAGACGCCCCTTCTGCCAATAGTTGCCGAATCATGGCATGGGCAGATGCTTCTCGGACATCGTCGGTATTGGCCTTGAAAGCAAGACCCCAGACGGCAACACATTTGCCCCGAAGGCTGCCTCCCAAATAAGAGCGCATGGGCGGCAACAAGGCCAATTGCTGTTGTTGATTTACGTTCAGAACAGCCTCTAAGATTTTAAACCGATAACCGAATTGTTCAGAGGTTTGTGCCAATGCCTGTACATCTTTGGGGAAACAAGAACCGCCATAGCCAATTCCCGCGTAAAGAAACTGTTTCCCGATTCGGCTGTCCGAACCAATACCCACCCGAATGGCATCCACATTGGCGCCAACCTGTTCACAGAGGTTTGCAATTTCGTTCATGAACGTGATCTTGGTTGCCAAAAATGCATTGGCAGCATATTTGGTCATTTCGGAAGAACGTTCATCCATGATGAGAATCGGATTACCATTCCGGACAAAAGGCTCATAGAGTTGTTTCATCATTTCGCCTGCCTGAGAACTAGAGGTCCCAATGACCACGCGTTCCGGCTTCATAAAATCATCTACCGCAACGCCTTCGCGTAAGAATTCAGGATTTGAAACCACGTCAAAATCCACCCCCACCCGTTTTCCCTGCTGTTCAATCACCTCCCTTACCATATCTGCGGTACCCACTGGAACGGTACTTTTATTGATAATCAACTTATAACCGTTAAAGAATGGGCCTATTTGTCTCGCAACCCCTAAGACATAGGATAAATCAGCTGCCCCATCCGCGCCCGGCGGAGTAGGAAGGGCGAGAAAAATGAAGGTAGATTTTTCCACAGCCATTTTTAAGTCCGTGGTAAATTGTAATCGGCCATTTTTTCGGTTGCGATCAAACAATACATTGAGCCCCGGCTCAAAAATGGGCATAATGCCCTTCCTCATTTTTGCAACTTTGGCTTCATCAATATCCACACAAAGAACGGAATAGCCCATTTCTGCAAAGCAGGTACCCGTTACCAGTCCAACATACCCTGTCCCGACAACTGCAACAGATTGATTTTTCATATTGTTTTTTAATTCACCTTATGATACCGACATTTAACCGCATACAATGTCTTTTTTTCTTAAAGATTACCTTCATTGGGGGCTTTAAAGTGTTCAGAAGGCCAGACTGCGACTGGTAACTGAGAAGTCCTCAGTTTTATAAAAAAGAGAATAATCCCCCCAGTAACGACAGATAATGTGATGACTTTGCCTCCTCCCCCTAAATTGGCATACAGCCATGCGGCTAACCCAAGGAAAAAACCTACTGCATACAAAAGCAAGACTGCCGACAAATGAGATAGCCCCCATGCCTTCACAACCCTATGGTGTATATGGTCTTGATCTGGTGCAAAAATTGATTTTCGTGACAAAATCCGACGAAAAATACTACTCAACGTATCTAAGATAGGCAAGCCTAAGATGAGAATCGCAGGCACCCATGCATCTGCCACAGCAGTTCCGGTAAAATAGAAAGGGGCATTGAAGCTCGGAATAGCATATACAGCCAAGAAAAAGCCAATGGTTAAACTGCCCGTATCCCCCATAAAAATAGAAGCTGGACGAAAATTATACACCAAAAAACCCAACAAGGTACCTAATAGCACTATCCCTGCTACCGCATTTGGGATTACTTGCTGAGAAGCATAGATAGCCGTAAACGAGACAATCGCAATAACCGAAATCCCCGCAGCCAAACCATCCAAGCCATCAATGAGGTTCATTGCATTGATAATACCCAATAGCCACAAAACAGTCACCAAGACGGCCACTGTGTGATGGTCTATGCCCATTATCTTAAATTCCGGCAGATAAATCCGGTGTGCCGCATCACTCATTACCACAATGAGGATGGCTACAATTTGCCCGATTAATTTATGCCGCACGCCCAGATGAAAAAAATCATCCAACACACCCGTCAAAACAAGCACAGATGCCCCTGCCAGAATATACCCGTCTGGCAAATTGGGTGAAAAATCCAATATCAGAGCAAACAAAAGATAGATACCCAGCCCCACTAAGGTTGAAAGTACCATCGCGATACCTCCAAATCGTGGCGTGGGTACTTCATGCACTTTCCGATACAAGTCGGGATGATCTAACCGTTCATGACGAATAGCCAAATCACGAACCAATTTTGTACAGACCACAGCCGTGACGAAACTGCACAAAAAACCTATGACGAGCGCCAGAACTTCCATCACCTTATCTTGAAAGGATGAGATCGTACCAGCAATATCTTCTATCCGCCACTTCCAGTCTGTTACCGATTGTGAATTTATTTGTTATCATATCAGGATGGGTCTATGTAGGAGAACACTTTATTTATAGCACGTATCGCCTTTACTAAAGACACTATATGTTTCTATAAATCAAGTGTATTCTTTTTGATGTAGGTAACACTACAGCGAGGAAAAAGGATCAAGTCACGTATTCATTTTGTTTACGTATCTTTGAACACTATGAATTACCTTTAGGCCATTCACACAAATCGTGAAGCAACATTTTTTGCCTTCTTTCTTAACCATATAGGTTCACTACCAAACAAATAAAACATGGAGGAATTACTTCAAATAGGTGCTTCAATTGTGCGTCTTTAAATATAATAGCTTTATGCCAACGATATAAATTTAGTATCCGGTTTTTCATATACAGACCCAAACAAAAAGCCCTCGGTAAAAAACTGCCGAGGGCTTTTTTTACTTGATAGGATACACTCCTCAATATTGACCACCGCCAAATAGGAGATAGTGTCAATTAGTGAGGGAATCGTATCTGTATCGAAATGAGTAACAACTGAAAACAAATGCTGTAAAAAACGTCATTCTCAGAATACAAGTGTAGAGTTTGCGATTTTCACGGATTATTTTAAACTTTTTGTCCACTCTAAAGAAATGAAAGGAACTTTATTGCGAGTAGCGCGGGAATGGTTTCAGGCACTGTAAGCGCTGGTTTCGGAGGCTATCGCAGGTCAATGATTTATAGTAACTTTTACGCATCTTATAAAAGACCTTGGAAAACACACAGCATCAAAATGTTAGTAAAGCCACTCGTCAGGCCAAAAATATGGAACGCTGGGATAACACATTGCATCAAAGGATTTGTAAGTTTGTTCGTTGTGCATTGTCCTATTCAAAATCAAAACTCCTCCTGAAGTATGTCCAGAATTTTCATTTCCAACCACAACTTATCACTCATGACTTGGCTCTACCTTATGCCACAAAGCAACATGCTAAATGAGGGACAGAAAAGGGATCATATTTATTTATGAGTGAAATTACTTTCAGATGCAAGAATAAAGGAAGCCAGCGCCAAATCAAAAGGCGTGTCAATATCAATGGCTTCGTACTCAGACGTTTCGTAAAGGGCAGTATCTTCGTTAAAAAACACCCGATGCTGCCGCAAAAAAGCGGGCGTTGCAATATAAACAGAGCCTGTAATGAAGTAGTAAGGCGGATAGTCCTGCCGCCGGGTGGGGGTTGGGTTGATAAACTTGTTTTTCCCATCCTGTATCGTAAACGTACTATATGGATGCTGAATGCAAGCACTTACCGCCACTAAGCTTTCCTTACCACTTTGCTCAAAGGCTTTAATACAGCGATCTATTAAACCTTCGCTTCGGATGGGGCTGGTCGGTTGTAAAAGCACAACCGCATCAGGCAGAGCCATACCTTGCGCCTCCATAAAATCGAAGTGGTAAAGCATAACTTCAATACTGGTGGCATGGTCGGATGCTAATGCCTCTGGACGTTTATACAAGACCCCAATACCCATTTCCTCGCCCAATACCATCGCTTCGTGATAATCAGAGCTTAAGTGGGTTTCTGCCAAAGACTGAGCGGCTAAAGCTGCTTCATAGGTGTATTGAATCAGAGGCTTACCGTTAAGCAGGCGCATGTTTTTATGCGGAATGCCTTTGGAGCCTGCGCGTGCGGTGATAAAGCCTAAATATCGCATAAATGCCTTGCTCTCTTATACGTTTCGGTAGGCAGCATCATAAGGGTCGGCGATAATACCGTCTTGAATGAAACGATGAATTTCCTCAACGCCATCAATGACTTTTTTGGTAATCGAAAACCCAAGCTTGGTTTGGATTTTGTCGAAATTGACACGGTAATCGCGCGGATCATCTATTTGAGGCGTGTACTTAATCTTGGTATTAGGAACTACCTTCGCTATTTCGTCAATAATCATTTGCTTTTGGTAATTCTCGGTAGAGTCCCCGACATTGTAAACTTCGCCCCGAACAAGCGCTTCATCTGCTTTTAAAGCAACCATGACCGAGCGCGCCAAGTCGTTTACATGGCAATAGGGCCGCCAAAACTGAGGTCCAAAAATATCTAACTCCTTCCCTAAAGAAAGATCACGTGTAAATTCGTTTACCGTCAAGTCAAACCGAATGCGCGGCGAAAGCCCATAAACGGTTGAAAAACGCAAAATGATGGGCGCTGTCACCCCATTTGTTTTATCCAATAAAAACTGCTCGAAAGCAACTTTAGTTTTGGCATAGTGTGAAACAGGATTGAGCGGCGAATCTTCTTTAACAAAGCCATCTCCTTCCATCTTACCATAATTGGAACAAGTAGAAGCAAATACAAACCGTTGTACAGCTGCGTCATTACAAATATCAAAAAGGGTTTTTGGGGTTTCTAAATTGACCTCTGTCGCCTCTTGCTCAAATTTGCGGCATGCAGGATCGCCCACAATAGCCGCTAAGTTTACGACACCATCGATTTGATAGGTTTTTAGGATTGATCGGAACCCTTCTATATCTCGAATATCGCCTCGAACAAACGTAAAGCTAGGATGGTTATAAATATCAACCAAAGCCGCTCCGCCAAACTTCAAGCTATCTAAGCCCACAACTTGGTATCCATCATTTAAAAGCAAGCGAGTCAGTACAGAGCCAATATACCCTGCACAACCAGTAACCAAAATACGATTCATAAAACTTTGTTTATATTAAAGTTGTAAATGTTTAATATCATGCTGCGCACGATGGTAATCTTCCATCTGCCCAATGTCTAACCAGTAACCCAAAATTGGGTACGAGGAAAGCTTCATTCCTTTAGCGATGACCACATCCATCAAGTCCGTGGTATTAAAAAAAGTGTTTTGAGGAATGAACTCAAGTACTTTTCGCTTCATCAAATAAATGCCAGCATTGGCATAATAGGTATAGATCGGTTTTTCTTTTAAAGATAAAACAGCATCGTCTTCATTGGTCTCTAAAACCCCATAAGGAACCTTGACTTCATAAGGAACCGTTGCAACCATCATATCCGCCTCTTTTTCGATAAAGGTTCTGAACATTTCCTCAAAGTCAATCGTCGTGAGAATATCAGAGTTCATCACCAAAACATAGTCGTTCTTAAAGGCAGAGATTTGGCTCACTGACCCAATGGTGCCTAATGGCTCATTTTCGATAAGGTATTGTATTTGAACCCCTAAATGCCGCCCATCTTTGAAGTAGCCTGCTATTTGCTCTCCCAAATATTTAATAGAAATCGTAAAATTATAAATCCCAAAACTGATTAAGCGATCAATATTGTGCTCAATAATAGGTTTATTCCCTACGGGTAGCATAGGCTTAGGTTTGTCTAAGGTCAAGGGCCGCAAACGTATTCCTAAGCCGCCAGCCATCATCACGACATCACATGGCAAAACAGAACGTTTTTTGGAGAGGTCTATAACATCTTCTATACACCCTTCTTGATTTAATAAGGGGATCAAACTTACTTCTGCTTTTCGAATTTCATCTACTTGGGCTAACGTAAAATCACCCATTTTTAAATAACGAAAAGACGTTCTCATGATAGAGGTTACGGGGGCGTTCACTGTAAGACCTGCCAGCAAGCCACGCCGAACATCCCCATCAGTAAGTGTTCCAACTAATTCACCCTTTTCGGAGAGGACAAAGAGGGTCAATGCATCATGGAGGGTATTGAGGCAGGCTAATGCATCTAGGATGGATAGATTGTCACGTATGAGGTGGTGAGAGAACATTATGGGGTACTCAATATAATAGAGGTAATTTTGGTGCAGTAAACATCCATATATGTTTTAAAATACCAACTTTTTTTTCTATGTCATAATCTTTAAAGTTAATTTTTATTTAGCGAAACTATAACATTATAACGAGAGGCCCCATCTATCCGTAAGGTAGATAAAGAGCCTCTCTTCTAAAATTTCATGTGATATGAAGCCGTTTGCAAATTTATTGACCACCGCCAATCAACGTAATATTGGTTCGGTTTTTAATTTTTGCAAATGCGTTGCGCGAATCTACTATATGCTTGGCATGTATTGCGACCATTTCATAGTCAAATGCTGAATGATCGGTGATTAAAATAACCACATTAGATTTTTCAACAAGTGCCTGTGTCAAGGGTTGGGTCGGAATTGTTTCGTGCTTTCCATCCCACCAATCGAAGGAAAAACTATCTACAATCGGGTCTGCTAAGGTAATGTTTTGGACGTTCTTTTCTCGTAGAAGCCGTAAAATAGGTTCTGCCAGTGAATGCCGCGAATCTGCAACATCTTTTTTGAAGGTGGCGCCCATAACCAAAACATTGGCATCTTTTAATGCAACGGGTTGTTCTGCGATAGCACGAATCGTAGCATCCACCACATAAAACGGCATAGACTCATTGGTTTTTGCTGCTAGCGTGATAAAACTGGTTTCAAAATCATACCGTTTGGCAAGCCAAGAGAGGTAGTAAGGGTCAATAGGAATGCAATGCCCCCCTACACCTGGGCCTGGAGTAAACTTCATGTACCCAAATGGTTTAGTGGCAGCTGCATTGATCACCTCCCAAATATTAATACCGCCCATGCGATCACAAAGTTGGGCAAGCTCATTCACTAAAGCAATATTAACGGAGCGGAAGGTGTTTTCAAGCAGCTTTTCCATTTCACCTACTTTCGGCGAACTAACCTCATGTACATGCCCTACAAAAAGCTTAAGGGTTGCCGAGGCTAACTTCAAACAAGCTTCTGTTACACCTCCGACTACAATAGGCGTATTGCCTGTATGCCATATTTCATTCCCAGGATCTACCCGCTCTGGGCTATAGGCTAAGAAATATTCTTCTCCAAGTTTAAGCCCAACCTTCTCCAAAATAGGCTGAACAACATACTCCGTTGTACCAGGATACGTTGTTGATTTTAGAATAACCAATTGACCTGGGCGTAAAATTGCAGCAATCGCTTCAGAAGCTTTTTCAATATAGGTAACATCGGGATCTTTATGTAAAGACATTGGGGTTGGTACACAGATGACAAAGACATCTATGTCGCTACCTGTTGACCAATCTGTTGTGGCTTGAAGCTGTCCCGAAGAAACAGCAACAGCTAATTCTTCATCTTTTACATCACCAATGTAGTTTTGCCCTTTATTGATTAAAGCAACTTTTTCTTCGCTTACATCCAAGCCCAACGTTTTTACGCCAGCTTTGGCAAATTCTACTGCGAGTGGTAGCCCAACATAGCCTAGTCCAACAATGCCAACTTGAACTGTTTTGTTTACAATTTTCTCTTGTAAATGTGTATAATGTTTCATTTAGACAAATTTGTTTGTGATCAAGATAACCTATATGAATTTTAGTAACTGTTTAGCACCCCCTCGATTTTAATGCTGTCACGTTCGTCAAAATCTTTTTTGCTACAATTTGAGAGATTTGGCGCACCACAATCGATTTCTCAGGGGTTGCTTTGTTCGAAAAACACCCAATTTAGGAGGGTGCTAAGTAGTTACAAATTTTAATGCTTGTTTGTGAGGCAAATAAACTAATTTAGCACTCACCTTTTTAAGGTCCAAGCTAGGTTTTATCTTGGCTGAACTTACGGTTACTCTTAAAAGCGAGGTAGCATCACTTTTAAGTAAAGAAGTGATGCTACCTCAATCTTCAATAGAAGACTTAGTTACTGAAAACTTCTAGGAGCTTTAAGTCATGATCTTTTTCCAATTGCTTAAACAATTCCGAGTTTTCATGTTCTTTTAAAAACTGAACATTGCTATACATAGGGTTTTTGTAATCTTTTACAGCCCCTACGTGCAATGCTTCTAGCACCTGGGTAATCCCAGCTTCCATTGTCCAATCTGGCTTAAAGTTCAAAACTTCTGCAATTTTTTTGAAGCTAACCCGATAATTACGGCGATCTCCGTCCATTCCTAAGTCTAAAAGTTCAGCGCTTGGGACTTGCTTTTTGATTAGCTCGCCAACTTGCCAAAGGGTCATATTCTGAGCATCTGATCCAACATTAAATATTTCATTCTGGACTAGTGAAAGGTCCGCCTCTAAGGCTAAAAAGACTGCTTTTGCCACATCATTTACATGGATAAAAGGCCGCCATTGATCTCCACCATAAACCGTGATCTTACCTTCTTTCACGGCCTTCGCTGTTAATAGGTTGGTAACAAGATCAAAGCGGGTACGCCCAGAAAAACCATAAATTGTTCCAAAACGCAAAATGACAGGACAGAAATCTGGCCCTGAAAGTTGCTGCAAAACTTTTTCGGAAGCAATTTTAGTTTTTGCATAAAGTGAAACTGGACTTAAGCTAGAGAGCTCATTTAAGACTTCATCACTGGCGCCATATACACTGCAAGAGGAGGCGAAAATGAAACGCTGCACACCATACCCTTTTGCAATTTCTGCAACCATACGAGTAGCAGCAAGATTTACATCAATGGTTAGCTGCTCATCTAGAGAGCAAGCTGGGTCGCCAACAATGCCGCCTAAATGAATAACCGCATCCACGCCATGAACCGCTTCAACAACTTTATCTATTTGCCGAAAGTCTGCACGAATAATCTGTAAGTTAGAATGGTTGCGAACACTCTTAATTGGCTCATAACCAAACATCATTATGTCTAGAAGTTTGACATTATAACCTTTTTCGAGTAAACGAGGAATTAAGCCTGATCCAACATACCCTGCCCCACCAATAACTAAAACGTTACGAATAGATTTAATTTGTCCAGGATTGCGCTTTTTAGAGATAGATACTTCTGACCGTAAGACATATTTCCACACCACAGACCAGAGTCGCGCTCCAACTAACAAGATGGAGCTAAAAATCCATGATACCAACAAAACTGAGCGAGAGTACCATAGTAGCTTACCCGAAAAAAAGGTTAACGCAGTGAATATCAAGTATGTTAAAGCAACTGCTTGTAAAACAGTGATTGCTTTATACTTGCCTTGATAAAAACGGCCAGAAGTATAGAAACCGCTAAGCATGAAAACTGGTAATGCAATAGCAACAAGTGCCGCAGCAGTTTTAATCCAGTCTTGAACATTGTACACTACCGTTTCATCTTTAGAGAAGGCTAAACGGAGTACAAATGCAGCGATGATGCTAAAAGACAACATCAAAACATCCGCAGCCATGCGAATGATGCGTTGAAATGTCAGGTTGTTAGATAAGAACGTTTGCATAAAGATGTAAGTCTTGAGTGAGAAAGGGTGAAAGATTGGTTTAGGCGACAGCTTGAGCCATAACTATTTTTAAGGCTAAGGCTGTTTGTTCAACTTCTTCTTTAGACATTGTCGGATGTACCATGAACATTAGAGAGGTTTCGCCTAAGTTTTTTGCAACAGGAAGGCGTTCAAGCGGCTGTAGTGCACAGCGTTCAAAAGCTTTTTCTAAATAGATTTCGCTACAGCTACCACTGAAACAGGGAATACCCAAAGCGCCTACCTCTTGCATGATGCGCTCGCGGTTCCAGTCATTTTTCAGAAGCGATAAATCTAAAAATACATAATATTTGTAATAAGAATGAAAAACATCTGAGGGGGGAATTGTAACCTTCAAGCCTTTAATATTCTCAAAAGTCCGATTTAAAATGTCGGCATTTGCCCGACGCTTCGCTACCCACTCATCTAATTTACGGAGTTGAATGCGCCCAATAGCACCTTGCATTTCTGTCATACGCATATTCGTACCGAACGACTCATGGAGCCAACGGAAGCCTGGAGGGTGCTGCTTGTGATAAACTGTATCATAGTTTTTGCCATGATCTTTATATGCCCAAGCTCTTTCCCATAGTTCTTTATCATCAGTGGTAATCATTCCTCCTTCTCCACCAGTTGTCATGATCTTATCCTGGCAGAACGAAAAAGAGTTAATATGCCCCCATGCTCCTACTTTTATACCTTTATAGGAAGCGCCATGTGCTTGGGCGCAATCTTCAATGACTTTAAGGTTGAACTCCTTAGCCAATCCCATAATTTCATCCATTGGACAAGGCCAACCTCCTAAGTGAACCGCCATGATAACCTTTGTATTAGGCGTAATAACTTTGCGGATCGTTTCGGCTGTTACGTTTTGTGTAATCGGATCAATATCTGCAAAAACAGGTTTAATGCCCCTGATTGCTGCCGCGCTGGCAGAAGCCATGAATGTTCTACTTGTCAAAATCATCTCTGCTCCACGCGGAATGCGGAGAGCATGAAGAGCGAGTTCAATAGTATTTGTGCCATTTGCAACAGCAATGGCATACTGAGTACCAACATAAGCTGCAAACTCTTTTTCAAATTGTTTACACTCTTGCCCTGTCCAATAATTAACTTTTCCTGATTGCAAAACACGCATAACCGCATTAATTTCATCCTGATCAAAATGCGGCCATGGTGCTAAAGGAGTTGTCCTAATTTTATCCATGGTTTTAAAGTTTTTTTGTTTTAATTGACAAATCTTATTTATTGCTTTTAATCACCTTCGCGGGAATACCTACCGCTGTTACATGATCAGGAATATCTCTAATGACAACTGCGCCTGCGCCTATCGTACTCCATGATCCTATTTTACGTCCTTGGATGATACTGGTACCAATGCCGATATAGGCCCCCTCTCCAATTTGAACACTCCCTGCACATCTTACCCCAGGATTTAACCCTGTGTACTTACCAATTATACTATCATGGCTTACGCTTGTCCCAACATTTAAGGTTACACATTCTCCAATTTGAACGTTTGCACCAATAGAAGTGTGAGGAAATAAAATACTCCCATCACCAACTTGGGCAGAAGGTGAAACAAGTGCGTCTGGAGAAATGGCAGTTGTAAGGGCAATGCCGTGCTGCTTAATTTCAGTGACAACTTTTTTTAGTACCTGTAAATTCCCTATCGCCACAACCACCTTATAAGCATGAATGGGCTGTGTGAAGAGCCAGTTAGTATTACCAAGTACTTGTAATCCGTTTATATAGGCTCCGTATTTGGCGGGATCTTCGTCTATAAAACCTGCAACTACGGTAGTTGTGCTCTCTTTATGTTGTGCAAGTAAGATGTCTGCAACCTCTTTACCATGTCCTCCTGCACCAATAATTACAAGTTTTGTCATTATCGCAAATGATTTAGTACCACGTCTCTACTTGTGCAATGGGTTTTGCGGGGTTTCCAGCATAAATCCACTTGGAAGCCAAATCTTTTGTAACAACAGAACCTGCGGCTACAATCACATCATCTGCAATGGTTACACCCTTTAAGACGGTTACATTTGCTCCAAGCCAAACTCGATTTCCTAAGTGGACAAAGTTTCCGCGTTCTTTAGGTGTATAATTAGACGGGTAAACTATTGTGTGCATGTCATCATCAATAATTGTGCAGTTCCATGAAATAGCGCAATTGTCACCTATAATAATCTCATGCCTTGCACTAATGACCGTGTTGTACCAAATTGTTGTTTGGTTACCAATTTGAACCAATGCTTTTTTTTCTGGTGTACCTGTTGCAGAAATCATCACGCGTTCATGTAGCTCACATTTATGCCCCAGCATGACACTTCCCTTCCACTCTTTAATTCTAGCCCCTGAATGAATGGCTGAAATATGTTTTAAAGATGCTTTGCGAAACCATATAAAAGATCTTAGTACACCTTTTACAAGATCAAAAAGCCTCCACCAAGGCAGGTCTGTCAATCGGATCGTCCTGTTAGTCATAGTGTGATCCTGTAAATAATGGCATTGTCTCATGTCCTACTGCACTAATACCGTCCCTATTAAAAACTTTGACAATTGTCATCCAAAGTATTTTAATATCAAGCGCTAAAGACTGATGATCTACATACCATGTATCTAACTTAAACTTTTCTTCCCAGGTAATAGCATTACGTCCATTTACTTGTGCCCACCCTGTAATACCGGGTTTTACATTATGCCTTCTTGCTTGTTCTGATGAGTAATAAGCAAGATACTGTGCGAGTAATGGACGAGGCCCTACCAAACTCATTTCACCCTTTAGTACATTCCATAGTTCTGGAAGTTCGTCTAAACTAGTACTACGTAAAAAACGTCCTATAGGGGTCATCCGCTGGGCATCTGGTAATAAAGCACCTGAAGCATCTCGCTCATTTGTCATCGTTCGGAACTTGTACATTCTAAATATTTTTCCCTTATAGCCGGGGCGGTCTTGGGCAAATAAAACAGGCGCCCCAATTTTATAAGTGACACAGGCTGCCAAAAGTAAAATGAATGGAGCAAGAACAATGAGTGCAACCAGAGACACTATAATATCAAACGCTCGTTTCATTGTCGTAGTTCTTTACCTAAAAATGTTATTGCAAGCAGGCTAAAGGGAGATTTATATACAAAAACAAATTTATGTACGTCTCTGAGCCAACTTGTTTAATAAGGCTAAAAAAGCTTTTGCATGATCATTTCTGTTGAAATTCTTTGCAACATATTGTTTACCACGCTGTCCCATTTCTGTTAGTTCACCTTGCTTATGTTCTAAAGTTAAAATGGCTTTTGCCAAGGCATCTGAATCGCCAGGAGGAACAAAAAGTCCCGCATCAGCTTTTTCCACAACCTCTCGAATTACCCCATCAATATTAAATATAATCGGTTTTCCTGCTGCCAAATAATCAAAAACCTTATTGGGATAAGTTGTTGTAAACATTGGAATATTTTGCAGGGTTGCGATAGTTACATCTGCCGCAGCTAAAACATCAGCCATTTCAGACTTTGGTAAGCCACCTACAAATTTAACATTTTTTAGATTCAATGTTGCTGTAAGAGCTTCAGATCGTGTACGCTCTTTACCATCCCCTACAAAGACAAAAAAAACGTTCGATGTATCTTGAATTTTAGCCGCAGCTTGTAAGATCGTTGGGATATCATTTGCGGGCCCTAATGCGCCTGCATAAACAACCGCAAACTTCTCTTCAATGCCCCATATTTTGCGATAACGACTTGCATCGCCTTGAGTATTAAACATTTCAGGGTCAACGCCATTGGGAATAAAACTTACCTTATGCTCTGGTACACCATATTCGATAAGATATGTTTTATAGGCAGGAGAATTTACTAACAGATGATCCGCATTTCTATACAAAAAATTTTCAAACCAACGAGATATTTTAATTAAAAATACGCTTTTTAAAACACCCATATCTATTGCAAACTCAGGCCATAAATCTCGGACTTCTAATAAGAAGGGTTTTCTTTTTAGTTTTGCAATAACTAACGCGGAGCCTGCTTGAAAAATGGGGGGGGATGTTCCCATGATAATATCTAAACTGGGGACGCGTAAGGCTTTCCATAAAGAGGAAAGCATAAAAACTAAGAAACCATATACGCGCCAAACAAAACTTTTATGGTGTGCACTTGGTGTATGGGCACGCAAAACCATTATGCCATCCAAGTCGCCTTCAACTTGTGCCGTCGTCATCTTACCACTTAAGTAGTTACGTGTACTGGCGACAACCGTAAACTTATTTCCTCGTTTTGTAATGTATCGTGCAAATTCATAATGGCGTGTTCCTCCTGCCTCTTTAGGAGATACAAAACCTTGGTGAATAAGGAGGGTATGAAACATATGGATATAAGCAACAAAGGGCTTTAGTTTTAAGAGAGTTGTAACGCTTGGACAATGCGTGCGCCCACTTTACCATCCCAATAAAGCGGGATTTGACCTTTTTTATACGTGCCATTAAGAACAAGCTGGCACTCTTGAAGCATTAGATGTACATCACGTCCAATAAGTTTATTAGTCCCAACCGTGACGGTTACTGGTCGTTCTGTATTTTCTCGCATCGTAAGACAAGGAACGCCAAGATAGGTTGTTTCTTCTTGAACACCGCCAGAATCTGTAACAACAACTTTAGCGTGAGCCTGCAAAGCAAGAAAAGCAAGATAACCTAAAGGTTCAATAAAATGAAGCGAACTTCTTTTAAAGTCATATCCTTGGGATACTAAACGATTGCGAGTACGTGGATGTAAAGGAAAAATGATCTTAATATTTGAGCTTAATTCCTCTAGTGATGCTAAGAGAAGCGTTAGTTGTGCTGCATCATCTACATTTGAAGGTCGGTGTAACGTTACAAGTATAAAGCATTTTTTTTCTATGTTTAAGTCTTTGCTTAGTGTAACCCATTGCTGGTCTGAAAGTGGTTTTAACTGGATAAGCGTGTCTATCATTACATTACCAACAAAATGAATTTTATCAGGATGTATGCCTTCTCTTATCAGGTTATAATTGCCATCTAATGAAGGTGTAAGGAGTAAATCAGCCAATTGATCTGTTACCAATCGGTTAATTTCTTCAGGCATTTCTCGATCAAAAGAGCGAAGCCCTGCTTCTACATGGGCGACTTTGATGCCGAGTTTGGCACAAACCATAGAGGCGGCGGCTGTGGAATTAACATCTCCATAAACCAAAACCCAATCAGGGCGATCTTTGAGCATCAAAGCCTCGAATAAGATCATGACCTGTCCGGTTTGATAAGCATGGGTTCCACCCCCTACTTCTAAATTGACATGTGGTTTAGGCAAACCAAGTTCATTAAAAAAAATAGTGGACATATTATCATCATAATGTTGTCCTGTATGCACAAGGGTTTGGATCCAATCTGTTAAAGTAGAAATTGCTTTCCAAACAGGGGCTATTTTCATAAAATTGGGGCGTGCCCCTACGACATGTACGATTTTCATAACTATTTTACTTAGAGAAGAGAGGTTTTTTAATCGTAAAAAGGAAACTAAGGAACTTTTGATTCTATAATTGTTTAGAAATTGTCATGATTTGATCGTTTACCGTTAATACATGATCTTTTAATGTAACGGAGCAAGGTTGTGGGGCAAAGACGGTTACAAATAAACAAGATTGAGCTTGAACACTTGCTTTCAAAGCTGTTGTTGCCTTTAGCGCATAATAGTTTGGGGCAAACTGCCCTTCTGCGGATAAAGGTGTTCCTTTTGTTAAGTCAATCCTTAGCGAGGGATGATTCGATAGCACCTTCCCATAGAAATTGCCTTTGGATGTTTCATATATAAGTTGGTCACCCTCTTGTTTTACTGGGAAATTTCCCCATAACCAATGTAACGTGTACTGCTCTGGTTTTTGAGCTTCTAACCAGTCTAATATTACCCATTTATCTTGCCCTAAGCTTATAATTTGGCGCTCATAATAGGTATTAAACCGTACTTCATAGCCGTCATGTTTGCCATAGAAGATAGGGCGTTTGGTTTTGGTTTCTACTTTGTTTTGCCCTTTAACCCAAGGCAGCCATAAAAAACGGCTGAAGCGTATCATTTGATTTGCACCATTTACGGTAACGACATTATGGAAACGGCTTTCTTCAAATGCTAAATGCTCCTTGCCCTTTCCATTATAGCTAAAAGTGCCGGGGTCTATGGCTAAGTTGATTCCTTTCCACCATAAATCAATATGCAAGGCATCAGCGTGGGCTGGGCGGTCTTTTGTATAAATGGCGTTTCGAGTGAAAACTGTACTTGCCTCGTCTTGTAAAATGAAATAATCGCTCGGAGAAGCAAATAAAGGCTGGCTATCAATAGGTTGATAGGGGCTATTTAGAGCGTTTAGACCTAAAAGCCAAATGCTATCTTCATTACCACTGCTTAATTTAAATGCTTTATGCTGGTTTGCCCAAATAAGCCCTGCTTGTAAAATCGGGCGAAAATCATGAAAATTTTGGGTGCTTAAGGGCATATTTAGAGAACCATCATTATATCCATAGTTTGGTACTTCTCCTTTTTCACCGATGACAAACCGAGCAAGAAAATTAAAACTGGTTTTTAAGCGGGTCTCATATGTCTGTGAAAATGCAAGCTTATTTAGTGTCGCTAATTGAACCGTTATTAAATAAGTCGTTAAAATAATCCGATGGTAATTGTGTCCGTGCATGACAAAAGAGCCATCAGGCGCGATGAGTTCCTGCGCCTCATATTCTAACCATTTTTGCCCTTTTTGAAACCAACGGGGCGCGCTTTTAAACTCTGGGAACAATAATCCGATAAACCAAAGCCCAAATGCTTCATTAATGCCATGGTTATTGCGTTGGCTAATGGCATAAGCTAAGTTGGCTTCTACCCTTTCGGCAGATACACCGATCATAAAGACCAAACGGCGGATGCGCTCTGGTGTGGAAGCTGGGCAGTCGGCAAAACCATATAGTCCAAACGTCCAAGCAAAGGCGCGGAGGCTGGTTTCTTGTCCGCACTTCCAATTTGGGCCCAGATTAGGAGGGTTGTGCAAAACCCAATCTTCAATAAGCTGCCAAAAGACTTCTGCATAAGATGCGTCACCTGTTCGCCAGTACAGACGCACCAGTTTATAGACCATCTTAAAACGGCTCATTTCCCAAACAAGTTTTATATCGCCAAACGCAAAATCGCTTAAGCGGCTCCAATGCACATCGTTTGGAATTTCAATTTCATCAATGCAATTGAAGTTCCATCGGGGGGGAAAACCGATGGGTTGATAAGCACCGTCAAAGAAACGAAGCTTCCCTTCTAAAAAAGCCTGTACTTCTTCTCGTAAAGCTTGGGGATTCTCAGCTTCTTGATCTAAGGCATGCAGAAAAGGGGCATATTTTGCACGGTCTTTTGGATCAAATAAAAATTTAGGCTTACGTTCTTGAAACTTGGCCCAATAAGCAACAGAAGCTTGGTTCGGGGTTTGGGTTAATTGCGATAAAGCTTCCCAATCCCACGCCGTCCTCTTTGTCTTGCGGGCTAAAATACCGAGTTTAGTGTAAAGTGCATAATACACCCGAAAGAGAATCCACTTAAGCCCAAGATGCTTTACAAGGTCAAGTACCCGACGGAGTTTGGTGATCATACATTACCTTTTTGCGATCTCTCAACTATATTAAGCGTCCAAAACAACAACTTTGGGCTGAATGAGCTTAACTGGCGAACGCATGGAAAGGGTATTTGTAATGAACATTTGATGCCAAAGCTCCAAACATAAATACATCCAAACAGAAAACTCCCAGCGCCGTGTCCGTTTTTCAGGCGCAAGGTTCAGGTAAGCTTCCAGCCTTTCCTTATGGATTAATTCATGAATCCAAGCATTTTTATCTAAGAGTACACTTAAAATCCATTCGCGATTGCTTGTATTGATCCAACGGCTTAAGGGGGTTGGGAAACCCATCTTACGTCGTTCAATGACTTCGCGGCTAATGTGCTTTGCAGCAAGTTTTTTAAGAGATACTTTCGTTTGGAAACCCTGCATTTTAGCCTCATCAGGTGCATGGCTCATCATTTCGATCAAACGATAATCCAAAAGGGGCACACGGGATTCCAATGAATGCGCCATACTTAAACGGTCTTCTAAGTGTAATAAGCCTTGTAAATAGGTTTGCTGTTCTAAAAACATCACCTGTTGCAAGGCGCTATAAGATTTAACCTGCGTTAATATTTCGCGTACTTGCTTGCCATTTTGCAAGTTTCGGATCGCATTATAATATTGATCGCGTAAAACTTGAATGGATTCAGGGCTGTCAAAAGGAGATAGTTGTTTTACGTACCGCTCTTCCATGCTTGATAAAAAGAGTTGGATATTGTCTTTTAGCCACTTTTGCCCACCTTTATCTAGCTGCTTATGCGCCGTACTTGGCACTGACTCTTGAGCACCCACTCCTAAAGCCGACTTAAGGCGCTGGGCAAGCACTTTACCTACCGTTTTAAGTGGATTGGAAAGCAAATATCGCGCATAGCCCCCATAGACCTCGTCGCCACCTTGCCCCCCTAAAACGACCGTTACCTCACTTTTTACTAGGCCAGAAACTAAATATTGTGGTAAAATCGCTGCGCCAATTCTCGGTTCGTCTAAGTGCCATAAGATTTGAGGCAAGTGGCTTTCTAATTTTTGATCGGCTACATTTAAAACATGATGATTGGTTTTTAAGCCTTCTGCGACTTTTTGACTGTAATGCAACTCTTGACGGCTATCTTCAGAATCAAATACTGCCACAAAGGTTTTGAGGTCTGGTGTGGACTTTACCGCCATCGCTGCAACTGTACTTGAATCTATTCCGCCTGTTACATAAGCACCTAAAGGCACATCACTCATCAACTGTAAGCCTACAGCATCTTTAATCAAAGCCTCAAAACCGTCTTGAGAAAAAGGCTCCGGCTTGGCCAGAGGTTGATTAAAAGGGTGCCAATAAGACACAATTTGCAAATCCCCATCCGGTTCGACAGTGATATAATGCCCTGCAGGTAAGGTTTTAATTCCCTCAAATAAGCTGTTTGGCTGCCAGATATTAGAATAAGTCAAATATTGGATTAAACTATCCCAGTGAACTGCTTGTGTTGCTGGTTGATGGGCGATAATGGCTTTTGCCTCAGACGCAAAAACGAACCCTTGATCCGTGTTTGTATAGTAGATGGGTTTTACCCCTATATGGTCACGTGCGACTAAAACTTGATCTGTTCGACGATCCCAATAAGCAAACGCAAAAATACCATTTAAATGCGGAAGTATTTTCGTGCCATGTTCGCGTAATAATTCTAATAAAATCTCTGTATCAGAGCTACTTTTGGGCTGATAATTCGGAAGCCACGCTTGATGAAGCGCTTTATGGTTATACAACTCGCCATTAAAAACAAGCCAAGCATTTCCATCCTCGCTTGCCATAGGTTGTTGTCCTGCACGCAAGTCCACAATACTAAGCCGTACATGCCCTAAGCCTAGTTGTCCTTGTTTGCCTCCAATGACAACTCCCGAAGAGTCTGGGCCGCGATGCGCAATCGTTTCCAACATGCAAGTCAATTCCTCTACTTGCACATGCTTCGATGACTTGTTATTGACAATTCCTAGAATTCCACACATATTTTAAATAGGTTAGCTTGATAAAATTGCAATTGTATATCATACATGGACAAAAGAAGAGGTGCTTTGGGTATTATACAACTTTTTTGATACTTGCTGATTTTGCAATCGTGCTTTTTTAAGATTGATTAACATACTGCTTAAGTGCCCTGCCATAAACATAAATAACAAGTCGTTCATAATAGAATATGCCGTAAACGAGTAGATAAAGGCTCCTGTTACATAGAGCAGCGGTACTTTAAAATGGTTGAAGTTCTGAACTTTCCACGTCCAGTAAATACCCCGAATGATCAAACTTATAATATTCAAATAAATTAGAGCTGTGACAAAAACCCCGTAACGGGTAGTCAAAGACAAAGGAGTAAAGTGTACATTATGAATCCCTTCTGAATCTGCATAGTCTTCGATATAATAACTAAAACCATGACCTCCACCAATAATCCAATCTATGGGTTTCATTGCATTCATCGCGCTTTCTGCTTCCGTAATGCGTCCTGAACCTAGACGGTCTAATTGTCTCTGGTTTGAGATATCTACTTCTAAAAAACCCAGAACTTTATAATCAAAAATAGTGATGACATTATTGAGTTGTTTGTTGATCCAAACATTTCCTCTAGGATTAAGTGCGAGTGCTATCACAAGAATAACAGCAAACAATCCAATTAAAATATTACGATATAAACTATTTTTTGTTATTTCTTTTTTAAAATATTTTCTTCCTAAAAACAAGCTTAATAAAGAAACTCCTAATGCCATCAAAATGGCGCCACGTTTTGTTGAAAAGAAAATGAGCACCAAAACAAAAGCCATTGTAGCATTATTTAAGTTTGCATAATATGATAATGGGAGTAGTAGGGTGTACCCAGGGCCTGATAAATATCCAATTTGGCCAGTATTTACGCCAATAATTAGGACGATAGTTGCTAGTGTGCAAGAAATAGTTGAAAAGAAAATAATTCTTTTAAAACTTTTAGTAATTGTAAGTGGTGTAGAAAAATTCATTCCAAAGGAATACAACATAATTGCCTTTAGAATATTAAACGAATCTGCCAAGTAATTGCGTAAAAAATCTTGTTCGGAACCATTTTTAATGCCTACAATGGAGCCAAGAATTAAACCAAAAGCTAGAGTTTTTAAAAATACATCATTTTTACCATAATAGGTACGTACTGCTTCTGGTGCTACCATAAAAAAAGCAACAATGCCATAGATAATAACGAGAACCGCTGTATTGTATATGTTTGCCTGTCTTAGGATCGAGATAAAAGGGTCAAAAACTAAGATGAGCCAAAGGTAAACATTAAGACGTTTCATGAAGTTATTTTATTTAACTATGAAGCCAAGTATTAAGCCAATGCTCACAGAAACAGCGGCTAAGGTGTAAGGGTGTTTAAATGAAATTTTGAGGTCGGAAGTTTTTCTCATCAAATAAACATGACCCATTGAAAGTAGGGCATAAGATGCCACATTGATACAGGCTGCGCCATAAACTCCCCATATAGGAATAGTAATGTAATTTCCAAGCATATTACATCCTGCTACGATCAAGGAAACAAGGCTAAATAAGCCTGTTTTACCGTAGAACATTGCAGGAATCCCTGCAACTGCATATATAAAATGAAAAACAAAAGAAGGAGCAAGAATACAAACTAATGGAATACTGTCTATATACTGATTTAAAAAGTAATAAACAATCATATAGAATGCAAAGATTCCAATAAAAGAAATCATCAAAACAATACCAGAGATCATACTGATTTTTTTCGAGATACTCTGTAAGGAAACCACATCCCTATTTTGCAAAGATTCATAAATAACGGGGGTTAGGTAGGTGACCACTGCCATAGTAAACATTGAAATCACAGAAGTTGCTTGGTAAGCAAAACCATATATACTAGATGTTTGTTCACCAAGTAAGTATTTAATCAAAAAGAAATCAGCAGAGGTTAAAAAGTACATTCCTAGTAAGTGCGGCAACAAGGGTAAGGCATATGCCAATGGCTCTTTCCATTTTCTTATATTTGGTAAGCCAACAAGCTTGTAGGCATAGTAAGTAGCCCAAATAAGCGTGATCAGTACTGCAATAACATAAAATAAAGTTGCTTGAAAAACTCTATTATCCCACCCCCAGAAATAAAGCAAGATAATAATAAGTAAAACAAAGATAGATAATAATATGTAATATTTTTCATACAAGTCACTTCTACTCTTTAGCTGAAAAATACTCATGCAATTTGCTTCTTGGGCTAAGAGGAAGCTAAATAAGCAAGTAATAGCACCCATTTCCAAGGGAAACCGTAAAGTAGTTGCGCCAATGAAAAGGTATATAAGAAATAAACAGGCACTGGCAATAACCCCTATGGTTAAACTAATGCCCCAAACCCCTTGTGCTGAAACTTGGTCAGGCTCTTCTTTTTGATTAATTACACCGAATCGTAGGATTGCAGCTGGCATTCCTGCATTAATTACACCAGAAATAAGTTGGCTTGCCAGCATAAAGGTTAAGAAGTGAGAATATGTTGTTTTATCTTGTAATTGATAGCCTAAAAATAATACGAATACCCAAAGAATAAGTCTGGCAGAAACCTTCCCTAACAGGTAGCGCCTTACATGATTAAGCCAGTTTTGGGCGTTTAAAATATTTACGAGATGTTTTTTTATCATAGTATCAAGAGTGGTTCCTAAATATATAGCTACTATGTTGTAAAAATTAGTCGAAGACCCATTTGAAAGTGGATTCTAAGTTATGTTGAAGGAATTTTTTTCTATTTGAATAAAACGATCTTTGATATTGAGTATAATTGTTAATTTTGGAGGTAAAGTCGGTAATATGATGGCTTGTTACGCCTAAATCTGGATGCAAAAAATCCCACTCTAAATTTGCTCGCTGATCAGTATTGAAGGCAATATAAGGAACCCCCAAGAAGAGCGACTCTTGAAGGGTGGAAGAAATTCTCGCAACTACCAAATCCGAGGCTTTAATTAAATCTGTGCTTAAAACGCCAATTCTCGGTTGTAACACGACATTGGGGCTTGTTGCAAATCTTTCATAGGATGTAGTATCCCTAGGGTGCGGTTTGACGACAACCTTAAACCCGAGTTGGTATGCAAGCTCATTTAGAACCTCTAACAAGACTATGTTTTCATGGTTAGGAAGAGGTGGCGGTTGGGTGAAAAAGGTAACTGTTTTTAAGTTAGCGCTGGTGTTTGACACTTCTAAGCTAAATTCTGGAAATCTAAAAAGCCCGATATGGTATATTTTATGCGCTTCGTCGGGGTGGTGGTGCGCAATAATATTGGCTTCATGATGGGAAGAAGCTAAAAATCCTTCGCCCGGTGCTTCCCGAATAGCCTCTAAAGGATCGCAACTTGCCACTTCTGCATTCCAGTACTTAAAGCCATGCTTTTGACAAAGATTTGCCTCTAAGGTTGCATCTACACTGACCATTTCACCAGAAAGAACGGAAGCTTGTTTTTTGGGCAATGCTTTTAGCACCTTGTCAAGTACCGTTTTTCGTAACTGTTTGTCTATCATCGAGCGCATTAGGTGGATTTCAATGGGCTTGATGGGAATGGAAAACTGAACGTTGGGGGTTGCTAGTTGGAGGGTCTCTTGTGCCTGTGCTGTAGCGCTGCGAAACCTATTTTTAAACCATTCCTTTATAAGGGTTGCCATACTCTGATGCTTGAGCAAGTTGATATATGGAAGCTTTGGATATAGCTTTTTAACCATTGTTAAGCAACCTATTCGTTGTAGCATTTCGTCGCAAATCAGTAGAATCTTTTTCTTTTTATGAGTACCTGCCCAGTGTACAAATGACGCAAAGAAAGATGCGCCTATTTCATTTCTTAGTAGCAAAATGAGGTCATAGTCTTCTTTTACTAAAGGCATTTTTTCGCTAAATAAAAAAGAGCCTTTGCGTGCTTGGAAGCGCTGTCGCAGAAGGTACAAGAGTTTTCCTGTGTCAATCGTAAGGTCTCGAAAAGCGAGCTTTAGAGGAGTTAGGAAAGAAAGTGCCTGCGAGTTAGCTAAACGATAGGGTGCAGGGTGTTGCTTACATAAGGCTATAAGGTATGAGGTATAAAGGAGCATCGGGAAGTACTGAAACCGAGAGACGACCTCTCCTTCTGCGCCAAATACAGGAAAGTGTTTATGGTATTCTTGCCCATAGATAATAACCTCTTGATAATTAAATTGATCGAGCTGCGCCTGAAGCTTATAAATAATCAGCCCTATACGATAGACCAAGTTAACTAAGATTGTATTCGCATATTCCCAAATAATGGGGTGCTTTGTTTTGATTTGTTCAATCTGATCCCGATAAGCGGCATGGAGTTGAGCATAAAATTCCATATTATCGCTTACAGTAGAAACATAATCCCCCACAACGATTGCATTTTGATAAGGCAAATCTGCAATGTTATGTTTGGGGTCTATGGCAAAAAGCAAAACATGGTCATGCTCCTGTTTGTCGTTTGCCAATGCGAGCGCATCTTCATAACTAAACGCAACAAATAATCGCTTAGTCATTTAATCCTTTACCTCCTACTGTATGGCGTAGTTTCCATTCGCCTTTCTCATTTTTACCCCAAAGGTGCGGTGAACGGAATTTATCACAGAGGACCATAAAGTGTTCAGGGTTCATGCCGATGTAATCCATGATACCATTGAAGTACCGGTCTGGAAACTCGCCATCAAAGCGTTCGACAAGGGCAACACCTTCTTCTCGGGTTAGATGGCGATTACGGATTTCTTGGGAGGCATCATAGGTTGCACGTCCAATGCCAAACTTGATATAGGTGGTGTAATAGTGGAGATCGTCTATTTGGTCGTCAATGCTATTGTATTTGCTATAAGTCCCTTGCGTGCGGAAGGGGCGGGCTTTAAATCCTGTATTTTCAACAGCATAATAATAGACTTCTTGGGGAGTCCACTTAAGGTAGTAGCCCAAATAATGCACCTGAACATTGGTTTTACTTAGTTCTTCGGCCGTTGGCGGCAAAAAGGCCATTAAGTCATTTAGGCTTACTTCATATTTCTCACGTAGCTCACGAATGGAAACTCCACCTAAATAGAGTTCATCTATGTTTTGGAAGGTATGATAGGATTTATCCCGAAGTGAAGAGGTATTATCAGCAATGGGATTGCCATACTCGGCTTCATTTTCGCCATAAAAAACAAGCGGAATGCCCATTTTGGCGGCAATTTTGGGCCCAAAGTTTTTTTGGCCTAAAATGAAGGTTTGGAAAGGATGTAGTAAGTTTTCGATGGACAGTTTGGTTAAGAGTTTCATAACCCGTCCGTTTCTGCGGAAGGATAGATTGTCGAAACCGCCTATATCAATCCAGTTTTTCCAATTCTCATATCCATATTCGGTATAAAGAATGGGAGGCCAGGTCACCGTTAACGGGTTCATTCCATATTTGTATTTCAATACATGGGCTTGGTAAGCGCTGTCTTTGCCGCCACTGCCCGGTACAATACAATCATAAGAGCCATCTTTGCTTCGATGTTTATCTAAAAGCTGTAAAAGTTGCTCTTCGCGTACTTGCCAATCTATTCGGTTTTTAATTTCAGCTTGCCTGCATGCGTCACAAACGCCTTCCTCATCCAAAGCCATGGTAACTTTTTTTGAGTTGATGTTATGTTTAAACTCTATGGCGGAAGCGGGGCGTTGGTTAGAAATAACACATTGCTTGCAAAACTTTACTTCTGTTGGAAGCCCATAATATGCTTCTAATGGCTGTGCTGTATTCATCGCAAGAGCTAAAATTGAAAGGGTTAAAACGATTTAGTCGTTTAAATTGGATTAAGGGAGGTTATACGGTGGGGTATAAGCTCGCTATTGAGAAAGATCGTAAAAAGTTTTAAATAAAATGCCCTCTAAAGGCATACTTTTGACAACGGCCTTGATTCTTTTTGCGACTCCTACTTGTCCATAAGGCGAAGCAGTTTCCTTTGCTTGTGCTTTAAAGCGGGAGCTAAGCCCTGTTTTAATGGCATCTATAATGGCTTCTTTGGAGGCTTCGCAGTCCAAAATAGATGAAGTTCTAAGGCGACCAGCTTGTCTTAGACCAATGTTAATAGTAGGCTTACCAAATAGAGGCGCTTCAATGATGCCGCTTGAAGAGTTCCCTAAGACTAAATCACATTCTTGTAACATACTCAAATATCGAACCTGTCCCAATGAAGTAAAAGCAAAAATACGATGCGGTTGTGTGGCAACATAGGTTTCGATCAATTGGTTAATAACCCGCCCAGCCGTATCCGCATTTGCTTTTGTAATCACCGCTTTTGCGTTAGGGAAGGCATCTATAGCTTCAAATAAGGCTTTAAGCTGGCTTTCTGGGGACTCTTCTGAGTTGGTTACAGGATGGTAAGTCACTAAAAGCATGGGGTTGCCCCAGGTAATATTCAGGTTTTCGATCAATTGATTGCGTGACCAAAGCGGAACTTGCTTGAGGTTGTCCACTGCCAAGGCTCCTACATTCCAAACGCGGTTTGGCGCTTCTCCCAATTGAATAACGCGGTTTCGATAGACTTCGGCTGAAGTAAAGTGCAAGTGGGCCATTTTGGTAATACTATGGCGTATGGCTTCATCGAAGTTTCCTTCTGTGGTTTCGCCGCCGTGTAGATGGGCGATAGGGATGCGGGCAAGCATGGCTGCTTGGGCGGCAGCAAACACTTCAAAGCGGTCGCCGAGTAAAACCAGAAGATCAGGCTTAAGGCGCTCAAAGGCATCTGCAAACCCAATTAGCCCCAAACCAACACTTTTTGAAACGCCTTGGGCGCTATCGCTCGAAAGTAGGATTTCGACCCTTTCATGGATTTCAAAGCCATCTTGTAGAATAGTTTTATAGGTTAGTCCAAATTCTGGCGAGAGGTGCATGCCTGTGACGACCAATTGCAAGCAGAGGTCAGGGTCTTCTTGGATTTCTTTCAAAAGCCCAAAGAGCAGACCATATTCGGCACGGCTACCCGTCACAACGCAAATTTTACGAGCCATTTATGCCAAATCCTTTAAATCAAGTTTATGGTCAGCCGCTAAAGCATACTTGAGGCGTTTGCCTAAAACGTTAGGCAGTTCCATCGGCGAGAGACCATCACCGGGGCGCTTCATCACCAAATCTGCTTCACTTAGCAAGGTTCCTTGAGCGAGGTCATGGGCTAAATGGATGCTTTTTCGGGCAATCGCCATATTTTTTATTTCAGAAGGAGAAGGCGTTTTTAGCCCATGTCCTAACGCTTTTTCAATGTTGCGAATGGCTTTAACCATTGCTTTAAGCTCTTCTGGTTCTAAAGAGGCGGCATGGTCTGGGCCTGGCATAGACCGATCTAAGGTAAAATGCTTTTCGATACAAACGGCCCCCAAAGCAACGGCTGCCACGGGTACTTCGATCCCTAAAGTATGATCGGAGTACCCAATTGCCACGCCCAAGCGTGTTTGAATGGTCTGCATCGCCCGCAAGTTTACATCCTCCATAGGCGTTGGATATTCGGTATTGCAGTGCAGGACTGTAATGGTTTCTCGGTCTGCTCCTGCTGCCTGTAAAACCTGAATCGCAGCTTCGATGTCCTCCAAAGTTGCCATACCCGTTGACAAAACAATCGGTTTACCTAAACGACCAAGTTCTTTTAGATAGGGCAAATTGGTGATTTCACCTGATGGAATTTTATATAAGTCAAGGTCAATCTGGCGCAATAAGTCTAAGCTCTCTAGGTCGAAGGCGGTAGAAAGGAAGCGAATGCCACAAGCCTTACAATGTGCAATCAATGTTGCATGGTCTGAAGGGCTTAATTCATATTGCTTAAGCATCGAATATTGGGTGTCATCTTCCGAAGCCGCACCCAAGTTTTCAATTTGATATTTCGCTTTTTTAGCATGAGCACTGACTAAGTTTTTGGCTAAAAAAGTTTGAAACTTTACATAGTCTGCCCCCGCAGCAGCGGCAACTTCTATCAACTTCTTTGCAAGGGCTAAATCTCCATTGTGGTTTACGCCAGCCTCTGCAATGATTAGCACTTGAGTTTTATTCATAAATCAAATCTTTTAATAAGTTCTTGGCTTAGGTAACGACCAATTTCTAGCGAGGCTGTGGCTGCAGGGGAAGGTGCATTACAAACGTGCATGGCGCGATCTTCTACATGGATCATAAAGTCATCCACCAACTGTCCATTTCTAAGCATGGCTTGCGCTCGAATGCCGGCAGGGGAGGGGGTTAAATCTTCCATTTGAATTTCGGGAACGAGGGCTTGCAAGGAGGCTGTAAAACGTTTTTTACTGAATGAGCGAAGCATTTCTTGCACCCCATCTCCCAAATATTTTCCAGCTAAAATCCAAAAGCCGGGAAAGGTTAGGGTGTCTAAAGTATCCCGCAAACTAAAGTCTAATTTAGAATACCCATCTCGCTTAAAAGCAAGTACCGCATTGGGCCCTGCATGAATACCGCCATGAACCATGCGGGTGAGGTGTACGCCCAAAAACGGAAAATTGGGATTGGGGACCGGATAAATCAAGTTTTTGACCAAGTGGTTTTTTTCTGGCTTTAGCTCAAAATACTCCCCCCGAAATGGAACAATCTTGACCTCTACAGTTGCTTTGGATTTCTTGGCGATGCGGTCGCTCCATAAGCCACCACAATTGATAAAATATCGTCCTCGCACCAGCGCCTGGTTGGTCTGAACCTCAATGCCATCTTTATGAGAAACGACCTCCTTTGCCTCTATACCCAAACGGATTTCCACCCCTGATGCCAAGAGCAACGTTTTGAGCTGTTGGACGACTTGTTTGTAATCAATAATGCCTGCATCCAGCACTTGAACCCCTTCTTCGCCGCGCAAGTGCGGCTCAATGTCTTTCATCTCTGCTTTGCTCACGCGCGTCACTCGAATCTGGTTCTCAAGTCCACGCTCATAAAGCTTATTCAAACCTTCTCGCTCGGAATCATGGCTTGCCACGATGAGTTTGCCACAAATATCATGTGCAATGCCATATTCTCTGGCAAATGCGACCATACTTTCACGGCCTGCACGGGCAAACTTTGCTTTAAAGCTACCGGGCTTATAGTAAATTCCGCTATGGATTACACCACTGTTTCGGCCTGTTTGATGCTGAGCAAGTGTTGCTTCCTTCTCTAATATGACCAACTTTAAGGCGGGGTTGGTTTGAATAAGGGCCCAGCCGGTCGCTAAACCTACAATTCCACCTCCAACAACGACGACATCGTATTGCATAAAAGTCTTTGAAAAGTTGAAAACTTGTTAGGAGAAACATTTATGGTTAACTCGGAACTTACAGCCGCCAATGCTAACCAATCAGCAATTAACGGCTGGCTAATTATAAAGTGTAAACTATCTTACTTTAGGTTTCTTCCAGAGCGATTTAATAATTATTGAGGCAAGACGAATATGGAGGAGGTAAGAGATTAACTATCTTCTTTCTTGCCCAATACTCAAACGTTATTGAATTTTAAGGGCCACATCTACCCAAGCATTGTCAATGCAAAAGAATAGTTGGTTGATCAATTCTGAAGGAGAAAATATTTAATTATTGCAAAACAGAATTATTTGTAATGACGCCTTACCTTGTATCGAAAAATAATTGGTTGTTGCAGGAGAAGAATCCTCTATATATAGATCGCCTTGCAGATTTATAATTTTCTTTGTGTTGAAATTTTTACCGTTTCGTCTTTAAAGACGCTCCCTAAAAAAAAAACAACTTGACTTGACACCCGTCACTTATCACCATAGAGCAGATCCATTTATCTTATCTTGAATCTATATTGATGCTTTAAAAAACGTTTGCGCTTCTTGAGGCAGGATGTTAAATTCATTTTTTCAACAGTTTATGACTTTGACCAGCCTTGTTCTTAAAAACCTGAACTCCCTTCCTTAATACCCATTCGCCAGCTCTCTACGGTTGCTGAGGGCTTTCATGATCTCTAATTTTCTGTATATACATTTCCTGTTCAAAAAATAACGACTATTTATGTGACCAAAAGACCTAGGTATAAATATCTAAAATCAAGCCTGAAATAGCGGACTCATCTACTTCAAAAAACTTGTATAAAGGATGCTGTATAAAAGATTTTTGCAAATCTACAATACCTTCTATTTTATCCCGAATGTTTGCTATATCTGTTAGGATACCTTCATAATCATCTGGTGTATAAAATAATTTTGCAGCACGGTCAAAGTCACTTAGCTTAACAAAAAGGCAAGGTACTCCATACGCCCAAAAATCAGTTCCTACAGATGAAATCCTTGTAATGGCAAGATCTGTATCAGCTAATATCTGATCAATCGTTACTTCATTAGGTATGAGCCTGTTTTCAGGTACATTCCATGGATTACCCCGTTGACGAGGGTGAGGTTTAATATATAGCTTAAAAGCTAATTTGTGGGATAGCTCTTTAAGGTACGCGGTGATTTTTAGTTCATTTTCTGTTTCATATGGTTGCCCAAAGAAAACAACTTTATGAACACTACTCTTTAGATGTTTCTTGTTTATTCCTAAATATTTAAACCATGAAATACAAGAAAATAAAGATTCCATTTGAGGGTTTACTTTGCAAAAACCTTCATACGTATTGCGATCTGTAAATACAAACTGGTCTGCAAAAATAAAACGAGGGCTATAAGTTGGTTCCATTAAAGTTGTTTGTAGTTGCACAACTTTTTTATCCATATATACTTTCTTTACATAAAATGGAATAGAAGTCATCATTTCCATAGTGATGACTTTGCTAAAGGACAGCCCTAAGTCTCGGCTAAGTTTTTGCTGAGCAGCTGCCAAACTTTCTTGATAAACTTGAATATCAAACTCCTTTACCAGTAGTTCGGAAATGAAGTCTTTAAGCTTGAAGCTAATACCTTCAATATGTAGTGAATCTAAATTGTATTTTTGTCGTGTAAGCTTTTTTTTGTAGAAAACATTTTTTAATAAGATCAAAAGTTGGCGGATAGGCAATGCCGATTCTATGTAAAAAGAATTAATATCTTTACTTTTTTTAAATAAATTGTAATTCACAAAAGGCCTGAAAGATTGTTCAGAAACTAAAATAAGTAGGCTTGGAGCATACGCTTTTAGAGCTTCTTGTATAAACTGCGATTGAACAATTCCACGAGTTAGAATAGCACTTTTAATTGTTTGGTTTTGATGACCTTCTTGTAAATTGTTCCGTTCTCGAATAATGAGCTTATAAGCAATAGTCTGAATAAGCTTAGCTACCAAAAAGATGAGGCCTCTCATGAAAAAACTAAGTGATGCCTTTGTTTTAGATGTTTTTTTTTCGATATGGATATGGATATTGGGTAGTTGTGCTTGTAGGTACTGATGAATGTAGTAGGGTAGGTAGTAATATTTTTTATATAAAAAAGAGCCGTTTGCCTCACCCTCTGCCTCAATAAAAAAAACTTGATTTGCATTATTGTATTGTGCAAAAGAAATGGTATCAATCTTTGGATGTTGAGCTAAAATATGATGAATGGCATTGATCCAACAAATAAAAGGAGAAATAACTGCATCATAAAAAGTGCGCTCTGCTGCAATAAGGGTGTCTTGAAGAAGTGGATGTTCTTTTGTCGTTTTAATGAGCTTAGACCATTCTGTAATATAGTGGTCTATTTGATTTTTACTTGGCTTAAATGCTTTTACATTTGTAACTCTTTCTCCTTCATATAAAGAAGTTAAAATGTGAATATGAGGTGCTGTTTGGGCTGCCCCATATTCATAACTAAAATCCAAAATCAGCTTTGTAATCATAATACAAACCTTACCTTTACAAAGGCTAAGGTGAATTTATAAGGCTTTAATTCTTTAGATTGTTGAATCTTAGATAGCATCAAAGGTAAGAGGAGTGCCTGCCTTATATGCTTGTTTGGCTTGTTTGCCTAAAAGGAGATCGTAAAACTTAGGAGGAAGACCATTCCCAGGGCGGATAACACGAATGTTTTCACTTGTAAACGGTTCCCCAATTTCAATGTCCTTGGATACATAAATAGAACGCTTAAATAACAGGCTATTTTTTTCTTTGTCTTGAACATTAAATTGAGGCGTTCCTAAGCCTAAGAAGGCACGCTCACTTTCTATAACCAAGGTTGCCAATTCTTCTGGCTCTAAAGAAAAGGCACTATCTACGCCCCCATCTGCACGCCGTAAGGTGAAATGTTTTTCAATAACCCGTGCGCCAAGGGCGACAGAAGCAACTGCAACTCCAACGCCCATTGTATGGTCAGAAAGCCCTATAACACAATCTTGGAAAACTTGTTGTAAAACGGGAATTGTATTTAAGTTGGTATTCTCAGGAGAGGAAGGGTAAGTACTGGTACATTTAAGCAAAATTAATTCTTTGCATCCATTGTTTTTTAGCACTTGAACAGATTCAAAAATATCTGCAATGGTGCTAACACCTGTGGACATAATAACAGGTTTACCAGTCTGTGCCACCTTTTTTAGCAGTGGATGATCTGTATTTTCAAAAGACGCAATTTTATAAAGTTCGACCTCTAATGACTCTAAAAAGTCCACAGAAGTTTCATCAAAAGGAGAGCTAAACGGAATCATCCCCCGCACTCTTGCCCGATCAAATAAGGGTTTATGCCATTCCCAGGGCGTATAAGCTTTTTTATATAAATCGTATAACTCTGCTCCATGCCACAAAGAATTTTGATCTTGAATGGTGTAAGCTCCCTTAATTGTCATGGTATCTGCGGTATAAGTTTGAAGTTTTAGGGCATGTGCACCTGCATCAGCCGCAGCATCTACAATACTTAAAGCGCGTTCTAAGGAGTGATTGTGATTGCCCGACATTTCAGCAATCACAAAGGGTTTATGTGCTTGCCCAATTTGACAGGTAGAAAGCCGAATAGAAGCCATTATTTTAAGTTTAAAGTGTATAAATAGGTTTCTGGATAGTCTGTTGTGTGATTTCGTTCAAAAGCTAATTTTTCAAAAGCACGCATAGATGCCGGGTTGGAAAGTTTTACATAGCCCCATAAGTTCTTTGTATTACGGCGCGTTGTGAGCCAGTCTATAGCAAGCCTTAAAATACTGTAGCCAAGCCCATGTCCTCTGTATTTTGGGGCTAGCCCGTAACTAATTAAAGTATAATCTGTACGGTGATCAAAACGAACTTGCCCAATTGCTTCCTCTCCGAACCACGCGATTAATAGATCGCTTTGAGGATCGTTTAATTTACGTTGGAACCATGTTAAATGTTGGTCCCATACAATAGGCTCGGTAGAAAAAGATTGAGACCTTGTAATAGGATCGTTTGCCCAATTATATAAAGCTTGTGCGTCATTAAGGTTAGCCTGCTGAATTTTTATACTCAAATCAAAAAACACTTGGCGGAGCCGCTTTGCTTGTTGGCCATCAAATAAAGTGGCAATTTTATTGGATGGATTGAGTGCCTTGTTTAGATTCGATATTGTACCCTCTTCTGCAAGCCCTTCAGAAACAAGAAACTGGAATAGGTGTTTTTGGTTACTTGCTGTTTGAATAACGAAGAGCCTACCCCCAGTAGATAAATATTCATAAGCAATTGTACTTGCAGAAGTGATCCCTATATCGCAACGTGCCATGAGTTCAACCATTTCCTGGGCCGATAAGTTATAATGAATATGGAGGTTTGAGTGTATTTGTTGTAAGTCTGAAAGTTGTTGCTGATGCTGGTTAGCACTTCCAATGACGACTTCAAGTACACTTCTGGCATGATGGGTAAAACACGTTTGTAACATCTGCATCGTGTAATTCTCTGGATCTGCTCCACCAAAGCAAATAAAAATATGAGGTATAGATCGCTTCGCTGCCAAGAAGTTAGTGCGTAATAAAGCGTATTGAGGGCCTAGGTAAAAATGTGCTGGCTGTGCTGTCTTATAATCTGTCGAAGAAAAACCGCCTGTATGATTGATAATAGCATCTGCATAGTAAAGTCCATTTGGTATATCATCTATACAAACGACTTTGATAGATAAGTTTTTTAGCGCTTTTTGGTATGCTGTTTGGAATGTGTATCCATCTAAGATAATCATATCTTGGCTTGTGATATGTTTTGAAAGCTCCTCCGTTACTTCGTTTGCATCAACCTCCTGCTGAGGTAAACTTATTACAAAACTTCCTGATGCTTCTATTTGTTGTTTTAGTAAAACAGATGGTGCTTGTATTAAAAATACGCATTCAAAATGCGTTTGTAGCATTTCTGCAAGTGCTAAGCAACGCATAATGTGGCCAAGGCCAATCTTTTCGTTTCCATCTGCTCTAAAAAAAACGCGAGGCATAACTTCAACTTGCTTGTTTAATATGACGATTGATCTCAGTCATCCAAGGGTGGCGATGTATCACCTCTTGAATTGCGGGCAATGTAAGGGGAAGATTTGCTTCCTTCAAGGCTAAAAATAAACAGCATTGAAATGTATAATCTTGCGCGGTGTCTAATGTCAGCCTCAGTTCTGGGTCAAATCCTTTATAAGCGATGGTGTGGAGCATGAATCCATTTTGTATATTTTTAATATATGGCGTTACATGTTCTCGTTCATAGGGCGTATCGGCAGCTTTAAATGCTTTCTCTAAAGCCGTAAAAGAGAAAACTTCTAAGTTTGTTCCTAAAGGTAAACCTTGCGAGTTTGTGTAATCGGCACCTGCCGCCAAGTGTGTGACTAAGGTTTGATGGATAAATGTAGCATCAATACAAGGATTGTCTGCTGTAAAGCGCAAAATGGTTTGAAGTTTATGCCTATGGCTTGCTTCATAGAAGCGGCTCAAAACATCTTGTTCGCTACCTCTATAGTATAAAACTTTTTTATCGGCTAATATTTGGGCTAAAGAGTCATCTTGGGGTGTATTGGGAATTGCAATGATGACCTTATTGATTTCTGGAATAGATTCAAGAACCTGAATAATGCGATCTAAAACAGTTATATGACTATCATAAGGTAATGTTTTTAAGACTTTGGCTGGCAGGCGACTCGATCCCATACGTGCCTGAATAATAGCACCTACCATGCAGTCCATCCTCCATCTACAATAAAGTTCTGACCTGTGATAAAATCAGATGATTTTGCACATAGCAAAACAAAAATGCCTTTTAAATCCTCTGGTTTTCCAATACGATTTAAAGGCGTCTTTTGCTTTAGCCGCTCAATAAATGCTTGGTTTTGTTGAACCGCCTCGCTCGGGAAAGCCCCTGGAGTTACGGTATTTACTTGGATATTATACTTTCCTAAATAAGCAGCATAGTATTTTGTTAGTTGAATAATGCCTGCTTTTGCTGCGCCGTAATGAGGAGGATTTAAAAAAGGGTTATTTTCATAAACCCTAAAGTCGGGCGCAACCACACCGTACATGGATGCTACATTTACAATTTTGCCGCCTTTTTCCTTCATATATGGAATTGCTTCCCGAATACATTTAAACAAACTACCTAAAGTGCCTTCCATGCTCACATTCCACTCTTCATCTGTCATGGTTTCAGGGTTTTGCCCTTTTAAGTAAAAAGCATTGTTAATCAAGCCATCTATACAACCAAATCTTGTCTTGATGTTCAAAAATGCGGTTTGTATGGAAGTTGTTGATGCGACATCACATGGCTCAAAGTGGATATTGGCTTGATGGAGAAACTGCTGTTGAAATTTTTCAATAGAACGCCCTAGTACAACAACCGTTGCACCTGCTTGCGCTAGTCCTTGAGAAACCGCACTACCTAAGTAGCCATAACCGCCTGTAATTAAAATGACCTTTCCTTCTAGAGATAAAAAATCCATTAAAGCTTCCAGTTAAATGGTAATAGAATCTGCTCATCCTCGCAAGCTATTCCTTCAAAGATTTGGTTTATGAGGCTAACTGAGGGAACTTGGTTTAACTTCAAAAAATGAGTGTTTTCTTTTAGATTATCCAAAGAATCTACCCCAACGATAACACGATCTATGTCTTTATTCATAAGTGCAAAAAAGAGCAAGGCCTGCGTTAAAGGAACCTGGTAAGTTTGACAATTCTGTCTTATTCTTTGTAAAATTGGTCGAATTGTATCAAATAAAGATGGCAAATGTTCTTCGCCCCTAAAAAATAAACCTTGCAAAAAAACAGACCTAATATGTACTTCTACACCTAATGCTCTGAGCTGGGGAAACCATGTTTCAAATCTTCGATCTAGGACACTGTATGGAACTTGAATTAAATCAAATGAGATATTATGGTCGAGTAAGTATTTGATATCATCTGGGTAATACAAGGAAAACCCTATTTTTTCTACATGACCCTCCTTTTTTAATACCCTAAGCTCGCCTTCCAGTGAAGGGTTCGTTTGCACATCTTCTATGCGATGAAACATGAACCCATAAAGTCTTGGGATCTGAAGTTTTTGAAGAGAGGCTTGTAAAGCACTACGTATATTGGAAGTATTAGGCGCAATCTTTGAAATAATTTTGAAGCTATGGCTTTGCCTTGCTAAAATATTTCCTAATACTTCCTCGCTACGTCCGTATGCACTGGCCGTATCAATCACTTCTATTCCAATGGAGGCACCATAAGATAGAATGTGGGCAACTTGATTGGGCATAACCTGACCAGAAGAATTGTTGATGCCGTAAGGAAGCCCAAACTGAACAGAGCCAAGTCCGATTTTTTTGACAAGATCAGATTCCATAATAGCCTAGTACCTGCTCAATCACATAGCTTTGCTCTTGGTCGGTCATACTTGGGTACATGGGTAAGCTTAATGCCTTGCTATAGTATGCCTCTGCTAAAGGAAAATCTCCTTTTTTCCAACCAAGCTTTTGATAATAAGGAAGGGTATGAACAGGGATATAGTGTACTTGTGCATAGATGTTTTGCTTTCGCAAAAAGTCATATAAGCCTTTTCGGTCTTCAACTTCAATCACATACAAGTGGTATGCATGTCCAACGTGCGAGCTTGGACGTAAGGCATGAATAGGGGTATTCAAAAAGGCTTCGTCATAGCGACGAGCAATTTCTCTTCTTCTACCTAAACCTGCATCAGCGCGCTTTAATTGAGAGAGCCCCAATGCGCTTTGAAAATCGGTGAGACGGTAATTATAACCTAGGTCAACCATCTCATAGTACCATCCACCATGATTTTCTTGCATCGCCTCTGGGTCGCGTGTGATGCCATGCGTCCTTAAAACCATCAACCGATCATATAGGGCTTTATTATTGGTTGTAATCATTCCCCCTTCGCCACAAGCAATATGCTTCACAGGGTGAAAGGAGAAAATGGCCAAGTCGGCAAACTGTCCATTTCCACAAAATTGTTTTTGTCCTGCATGATCTTTAATCCACCCACCCGGTGCATGGCAGGCATCCTCAATAATCCAAAGCCCGTACTCATCTGCTAAAGCCCGAAAAGCTTCTAAATTAACAGGGTATCCTGCAAAATCTACAGGAACAAGGCCTTGATATGTCCCCTTGGGAGCGGATGCTAATAAAGCTTGTACCTGGTTAAGATCAATAAGGGCCGTTTGTGGGTCAATATCGGCAAAAACCACCTCTCCACCACAGTATCTGATACAGTTTGCGGATGCTGCAAATGTAATTGGGCTTGTAATAACTTTGGTCTGTTCGTTTACATCAAGCGCTAAGGCACAAAGATGCAGTGCCGCAGTACCATTTGCGACAGCAACGGCATACTTGGCACCCACATATTTAGCAAACGCGTCCTCAAAGATTTTAATATTAGGACCTGTTGTAAGATAATCGGATAACAAAACAGCATTTACGGCATCTAAATCTTCTTGCGTGATGTGCTGTTTTCCATAAGGGATTGCCTGCATAAAATTATTCGCTAACAGTGAAGCTGGGATCTACATAGCTTTTAATTAAGTGACGAATATCTTCGACAGAAAGCCATTCGGTATTTGTACCAGAGTTGAACTTAAACCCAATTTCAACAGGTGTTGCCTTAAAATGGGCTAAGTAGTCTTGCAAATCCCATTTGGGAACTTGTGGTAGAATAGCATAATACTTCCCTAAATCTACCGTCGTAAAAGAATCCGCTTCTGTAATCATTTCCTCATGGATTTTTTCACCAGGACGAATACCAACAACAACTTTTTGTGCATGTGGCGCTACAGCCTCTGCAACATCTAAGATACGATAGGATGGGATTTTAGGAACAAAAATCTCGCCACCCCACGCATTTTGTAAGGCATTTAAGACCATCTGCACACCATCTTCTAAGGAGATATTGAACCGGGTCATTCGTTCATCCGTGATTGGTAAGATGCCTTCCCCTCGTTTACTTAAGAAAAAAGGGATCACAGAACCACGAGACCCCATTACGTTGCCATAACGTACCACAGAAAAAGAAAGGTCACGCTTGCCAATCATATTATTGGCTGCAATAAATAATTTATCTGAGCAAAGTTTGGTTGCGCCGTATAGATTGATAGGTGCGGCTGCTTTATCGGTAGAAAGAGCAACAACTTTTTTTACACCTAAATCTAGTGCTGCTTCAATGACATTCTGTGCGCCAATAATATTGGTCTGAATGCACTCAAAAGGGTTGTATTCAGCCGTAGGGACTTGTTTAAGTGCAGCGGCATGTACAATATAATCAATCCCTTCACATGCACGTTTAAAGCGGTTCCCATCTCGTATATCCCCAATGAAGTATCGAATTGCGGGGTATTGGGTATGAGAGAATATTTGAGACATCTCAAATTGTTTCAATTCATCTCTTGAGTACACCACAAGTCTTTTAATATTGGGATACTGATTAAGAATGGTTTGAATAAATTTCTTACCGAAAGAACCTGTCCCACCTGTGACAAGAATTGAAGCGTTGTTTAAATCTAACATTGATTTTGGAGTTAAGTGTATAATCTGATTTGTAATGACATATGCTGGATGATCAATTTTATTGAGGCCGTCTAACGCCGATCTAGGTGACCTGCTCTCGCATCATGCATTCCAAATCATAAAGGTTACGGCCAGCAAAGATGATACGGTTTTTGAGCAGCCGTTCAAGGTAACTAAAGTCTGAAGACCTAAATTCGTTCTACAACGAATCCCCAAAAATTTGGCGGAGACGGCCTCATGTACACATCGGTATTTGCTTTGAAGGCAAGCCCGGCAATTTGTTTGCTTTTTTAGGCTTCCTTTAAAGGAGCGACAAATAGAATCAAACAAGATCATTTATTTATTGTATATTTATTGTCAAGATTTTTTTAGAGTTTTAAAGTTATAGCCAAGGGTGCAATTCACTTTGTTTAACCGCATTTTTGGAGAGACGATAAAGTGGATTTCCTCTCCTCGTTAGGTTGCGTTTAGAAGACAATTTTCTTCCATATTTGTAAAGAAGACATAAATAGTTTGTACTCTTATTTTTTGTCAATCAATGACTTTTTTATTAAGCATTTCTACAAACATCCCACCTATAATGCTCATTAAAATTCAAAATATTTTGTACACTTAATAATTATACATTTATTTTTTTATCAGAGATATATATTTGATTAGACGTGCCACATTTCTGAAAATTTTTCCTCCACAAAATAACCTGTACTTTACCTAAAGCATATTATATTTTATGTTAAAGAATTATTATTTAACCAATTCTTATATATTTTAATACCGTCTAATCCACTCTTTTCAGGATGAAATTGACAAGCGAAAATATTATTTTTTAATATAGATGAACAATAAGTATGTCCACCATAATTTGTAGTAGATAAAACTACTTCATCAGCAGCAGGCTGTACATAAAAAGAATGCACAAAATACATATAATCACCAAAACCACATACTGAAAGTGGCGAGTTATCCCACGTACTTTTTTGGTTAGGAAAAATTGTATTCCAAGCAATTTGAGGTACTTTTAGTTTCCCCCCCTGAGTATCCTGAGTTGGAAACTTCTTCACAACACCTTCTATCAAGCCTATACCTTTATGAATGCCAAATTCCTCACTTTCACCAAAGAGTAATTGCAACCCTAAGCAAATACCCATAAAGGGTTTATTAGTTGAAACAAAATCCTTAATGGGTTCAATTAAGTCGAACTTTTGCAGATTATACATTGCATCAGCAAAAGCACCAACTCCAGGAAGAATGATTGCATCTGCTTTTGCAATACAATTGGCATCTGATGAGATTTCCGCATCGAAACCTAAATATAGACAAGCTTGTTGTACACTAAATAAGTTTCCTAACTGATAATCGATTATTATTATTTTCATGATATTTTAGCACGACAAAAAATGCCATTTTTATGCAAGTAACTCTTAATCTCCGTCAAATTATGTGGAGATATTTTATTAAATGATACTCGACCACTTTGTAAAAAAGACACATTTCCTTCTGAACTATTTTCCATATCACTATGTTTATTGGCTATGAATTCATAATGAACCATAGATGCGACTGCTATAGCGTCAGCTTTTCCTTTGAGAATTACGTCCGAGCAATGCTCCAATTTGCCTGCACCACCGTGTGCAATAACTGGTACACAAACATTTTGGGCAATTAATTTTGTTAATTCAATATCGTAACCTTTTCCTGTACCTTCTGCATCAACCGAAGTAATGACTATTTCTCCAATACCAAGTTCCTCCAATTGCTTTGCCCATGACAGCGCCTCCAGCCCTGTTTCTTCTCTACCATTATCAATAAAAGCAAAATATTGTCCTGAAGGATGTTTAATCGCCTCTATTGCTGCCACAATCGTAGATGAACCAAATTTTTTGGTGGCTTCTCTTATAAACGAAGGATTTTTAGTGGCTGCGGTATTAATACATACTTTATCTGCACCGGCACGCAAGGCTGTTTTTATATCATCAACCGTTCTTATACCACCTGAAACAGTTAAAGGAATAAAACTTTTCTTAGCTGTTTGAGAAATAATATCATTTAAACTATTACGCCCATAAAGACTTGCAACAACATCTTGATAAAATAATTCATCTGCTCCATTTTCATAATAGTATTTGGCAAAATCTTCTGGCTTTCCCAAAACCCTCAAGCCTTCTAAGTGAACTCCTTTTACTAAATTAGGGCCTTTAATATCTAAACGAGCAATTATCCTTATGTTATTCATTTTATTTATATTTTAGTACATGCTTGTTCAATATATTAAAATACACACTGTATATTATTGGCATCATATTTTTTTGAATACAATTTTATAGTAGTAATTCTTATAAGACATACAAACTAATGAATCTATTAATTCGAATAAATAATTTTTAATCTAAATTCATTCAGTTGCAGATGTGTTTTTTGTTGATGGATATTATAATTGAGTGATTAAGGCTTTGCATAAAAATGACCACTTTATTTTTCCCTTGCTCTTCTACCACTTTGCCTTCGTAGCCAGCCAAAGGTCCAGACACGATTTTGACGGGTGTTCCTTTATCCCACTTGCCTTCCACCACCTCTAAGTCTTCCCACTCTCCGTTGAAGCGGCGTAGGATTTCAATTTCTTGTTCGGGGATGGCGTTGAGGCTGCCATGATTGTGCAGAAATCCCATTACCCCTTCTTGCTTAAAGACTGTTACGTACTCATCCTTTATAATTTTAACAAACAGATAATTGGGGATGAGGGGTAAAGTGGTTCGCTTGATGACTTTTTCGTAGCGCTTGACTTTTTCGTAAAGGGGCAAATAGACCTCTATAGCTGCATTTTGCAAGTTTTCCACCACTTTTTTTTCCCATTTGAATCGGGTTCGCACCGCAAACCATTTAGGAATCTCTTTATCAACTGCCGCTACGCCTTTTGCCATATGAGCAACGGTTTAATGTCATCTTCTGAAAAGGGGTTGGTCTGAAATTCGTCGGGACTATAAACCAAATACCGAATTTTGCGATTTATGGCCTCTTCGGTTTTGGTGATGAGTCCAATGAGGTATGACACATCTACAGAACCAACAAAAATCAGATCAATAACCTTGCTTTCTAACCCCCGCACCAAACGTCCACTCAGATAGACTTGCTCCACATCACCTAATCGGTCAATCACTTGCTCTACCACCTGATCTATGCCTGTATGTTTTAGTAGCAGGTTGTGGATATCTTTGAAGAGGGGGTGGCTTTCATTCGCACGGTAAAACTTTTTATTCCCTTTGGTCGCTGCAGTAAGTAATTCTGCTTGCTCCAAACGGTTTAGTTCTACGCGAATGGCATTACTAGATTCCCCAAACTCTTGCTCCAATCCTCTTAAGTGCGCCTCAACGTGTTTATTGAGGAAGAGTTTGAGTAGAAGTTTGATTCTTGTTTTGGAGGAGATCAGTACGTCCATCATGCGAGAAGGCTCCGTTTTTCACGGCTTCGCCGTTAACAAGTAGGAAAATACTTGCATTCGGGGTTGAAGGGCATCCAATAAGATTGGAGTTGAGTTGCCTTTTGTATTATTATTGAGTATTTAATTTACTCAATAATAATACAAAATACATTAAAGAAAAGTTAAATTGCTGTTTAAAAGCCATAAACTTTTCTGGAGAAACAAAGAAAGTGGATTAAGAGAGCCGCAATTGCCACCGCCAAGCGTCTTGCAAGGCTTCTTCGAGGGACCGTTTGGCGCTCCAGCCAAGGCAGGTTTCCGCTTTCTCGACGGATGCAAAAGTGGCCTCTACATCTCCGGCTCTGCGGGAACCCCGAACAAATTGCAAGGCGGGTGTAACGGTGTTACGGAACGTTTCTAAAACCTCCAAGACTGAACTTCCTTTACCGGTGCCCACATTCACCGTTTCATAGATGGAACTGGGTTGGTTTTGTAAAAAAGCCAATGCCTTCACATGGGCCTCCGCCAAATCCATGACATGGATATAATCTCGGATGCAAGTTCCGTCTGGTGTGTTATAATCGGAGCCAAAGATTGTGACAGGTGGCCGTAGGCCGGCGGCGCTTTGGGTGACATAAGGGATTAAGTTTGCTGGAACACCAACCGGCAATTCACCAATTTCCGCAGAGGGATGTGCCCCAATCGGATTAAAATAGCGCAAAGCAACCGCTTGTAAAGATACACCCGAATGCACCGCGTCTCGCAACACATCCTCACAGATGGCTTTGGTGTTGCCATAAGGCGATTCGGCTGGTTTCCGAGGCGTATCCTCTGTCACCGGAACCACATCTGGTTGGCCATAGACCGTACAAGAAGACGAAAACACCAACTTGGTAACGTCGGTTTCTTGCATGGCTTTTAGCACCGTAAGCAGCGATCCGATGTTGTTTTCATAGTACTTAATGGGTTCTACTACCGATTCTCCAACCGCTTTATAAGCAGCAAAATGGATAACCCCGTCAATTTCTTCCTTTTGTAGGATATGCACCATTCGCTCCAAATTGTTACAATCGGCTTCGTAACAAACGGGCGTTTTCCCAAAAATACGGTTCAACCCTTGCAAAACACCACGATCTGCATTGGAGAAATTATCCACGATGATGGGCTTCCAACCTGATTCCACCAAGGCTACACAGGTGTGAGAACCGATAAATCCGGCACCGCCGGTTACCAGAATATTCATAAAAACGAACCAGAAATGCTGAAGAACAACTTGTTCATAAACATGCGCAACAATAAATTACATCTTTTACAGAAAGACTGTGTATTAAAATTGTGCATAGACGGATTATTTGCTGATCCAAGACGCATTGAGGGCTTTTCATCAGCACGTATTGGTTCCTGACGAAAGATAAAATTTTTCGGACATCGTCTGTATTGGTGGAATGCTGCATGGGATGATCCGTATCTTTAATTTTTAATATTGTGCCGAAACTCCGGCCTTTTCACGAACTCACCCTTTCAGTCTATGTCAGACATCAAATTTGGAACCGATGGTTGGCGGGCCATTATCGCCGCTGATTTCACCTTCGACAATGTAGCCAGAGTAGCCCAAGCTACGGGTCAATGGCTTATCAAAACATATGGCGATCGCCCGAAAGTTGTAATCGGACATGATTGCCGTTTCCATGGCCGCCATTTTCAGCTACATGTGGCACGGGTATTGGCCTCTATGGGTTGCAAAGTGCTTATGGGCAATGGTTTCACGTCCACGCCGGCGGTTAGTTTGGCTGTTTTAAAGAACCATTTCAACTTGGGTGTTGTTGTTACCGCCAGCCATAATCCACCTGAATACAGCGGCTACAAGCTAAAAGCAGACTTTGGCGGCCCAGCTACACCCGCACAAATTGAGGCTGTAGAGCACGAATTAACCCAGCTTTCTGCTTTACCCCTGCGTCCGATGCATGGCCTGATGGAGGGAGGCTTGATTCAAGAGGCAGATTTGCAGTCGGCGTATTTAGACCATGTTCGGACGGTGTTAGATATTCCGGCCATTCAGGCATCTGGGCTAAGAATCATTTATGATGCCATGTTTGGCGCAGGTCGTGGCACGGTATCTGCCCTCTTGGGTGGCGGTGTTACGGAACTGCGGCATGAAGAAAACCCTGGATTTCTTGGCCAAGCCCCAGAACCTATCGAGAAAAACCTGACCGGACTTTCGGCGGCGATCTTGCATGAAAAGGCCGATTTGGGCTTGGCGACGGATGGTGATGCGGATCGGATTGGTTTGTATGACGAACAAGGCCGTTTTGTGGATTCTCACAAGATATTGTGCCTGCTTGCAAAATACCTTTATGAGGAGCGCGGTCTCCGAGGGGACATTGTCAAGACGTTTTCCACCACCACCATGCTGGATAAAATCGGGGCTACCTATGGACTTACTGTGCATACCACCAAAATTGGCTTTAAGTATATTGGGGAGATGATTGTCTCTGGGGACGTATTGGTGGGCGGCGAGGAATCGGGTGGAATGGCTGTCAAGGGGCACATTCCAGAGCGTGACGGCGTGTTTATTGGGTTACTGGTGGCCGAAATGATGGTGAAGCGTGGTAAAAAACTCTCGGAGTTGGTTGCAGAACTTTTTGTACAATTTGGGCCGCATTACCACAGCCGGAACGACCTGCATACCTACAAGAAAGATGCCGCATTGGTGCATTTGGCCTCGGGAGCAGTGAAAGAGGTGAATGGAAAGCCGATCTCGGCCATTGCGGACTTAGACGGCGTGAAGGTCTTCACGGAAGATGGATGGCTGATGTATCGTGGGTCTGGTACAGAGCCTGTTCTACGCGTTTATTCAGAAGCCACTTCTCCTGAATTGGCCGACGAGATGGTTGCGGCTGGGGTAGCCATTGTGGATGCCCTCTGAGATTACTTCCAAAAATACCCTCCGTGCATGGCAGCGATCACTTTGCACACAATGTACGGAGGATGGTTTTTAAAATGGCCAGCATCCACTTCCTGAGCACTTTATAGCTTTAGCGGCCCTTGATTATCCAGCAGATATTTTAGCCTATAGGCCCAATACTGCATAAAAAACGCCCCTACCAAAAGATAGCGGCGTTATAAACATCAGCCTTGGCCGTGTCTTAGGCCAATCCTGTCAGATTTTCCCTTAGTTTTTCCAACTCCAGGGTAGCATCGCGCTCTTTTTGACGCTCCCGTTCCACGACCTCGGCTGGGGCACGATCCACAAATCCCGCATTCCCTAACTTACCCCGAACCGACTTGAGGAAACCTTCTTTTTGTACAATTTCCTTGGAAAGACGGGCGCGCTCTGCCTCCAAATCTATCAGATCCGCAAGTGGTACAAATACCTGATGCCCTTCTACGACCACCGCAGCACTTGCGGGCGGCTTGACAAGTCCCATCCCCGCCGTCAGGTTTTCCACCTTCGCCAATTGTCGGAAATAAGCATTTTGCGCCTGAAGGGTTGCCAATAAGTTTTCGTCGTTGTTCGCAACAGACACCACGGCCAGTACCGTTTTTCCGGGTGGAATACCCATTTTGGCTTTGATATTGCGGATGCCGGAAATCATCTGCTGTATCAGGCCAAAGTGTCTGGCGGCCTCCGGTGTCTTGTCTGCTGGTTCTGCTTTTGGCCAAGTAGCCATAATCAAGGCTTCTCCTTCGTCGCGTGGGCGCAGTCTCCACCATAGGTCTTCGGTAATGAAGGGCATAAACGGATGCAATAACCGGAGTAGTCGTTCATAAATCTCGATGGCCAACGCCACATCGGCTTCGGGCATCGTTTGTCCATAAGGCGGCTTAATCAGTTCCAAGTACCAGTCGCAGAAGTCGCCCCAGAACAAGTCATAAATCTTCAGCAGCGCCTCGTTGAGTCGGTATTGCGTCATATCGGCATCAACGGCTTCGATGGTTTCCGCAATGCGATGGAGCATCCAACGGTCTGCCAACGATAAATCCGTTTTCGTGATGCCACGATAGTCCTTTCTAGGTTCGATAAACCGTCCGAACACATTAAAAGCATTCCAGATTTTATTGGCAAAGTTCCGACCCATCTCCATTTTAAGCGGATCGAGCTTGATGTCTTGGCCTTGCGCACACAGTACCGTCAGCGAGTAGCGCACGGCATCGGCTCCGTACTGATCTATCAAATCCATCGGATCAATACCATTTCCGGCAGATTTGGACATTTTTCGTCCGTGTTTATCGCGAATAATACCCGTAATAAAGATGTCGCGGTAGGGCACATCGTCCATGCAGAACAAGCCGCCCATCACCATCCGACTAATCCAGAAGAAGAGAATATCGTATCCAGAAACCAAGACCGCTCCCGGATAATAATGCTTTAGCTCCGGCGTTTCCGCAGGCCAGCCAAGCGTAGCAAAAGGCCAGAGCCACGAAGAAAACCACGTATCCAATACGTCTTCGTCTTGCACCATGCTGGGTTCCGGCTGTTCCACCGAGACCAAAAAGCCACGCGCTTCGTCTCGGTTTCCGTGTTCGTCTGTCCAGTACCACGCCGGAATCCGGTGGCCCCACCAGAGTTGCCGGCTAATGGTCCAGTCGCGAATACCCGTCATCCAACGCTCGAAGTCATTTTCCCAGCGTTTGGGATAAAACCGAATTTTTCCGGCACGCCATGCTTGTAAGGCGGCATCGGCCAAGGGTTCCATTTTTACGAACCATTGCAACGAGACCCGTGGCTCCACAACAGCTTTGGAACGGCTCGAAACCGGAATCATGGTCTTGTAAGCCTCCGTTTTTTCGAGTAATCCGGCAGCCTCCAAGTCCTTAGCCACCTGTTCGCGGGCCACAAAACGATCCATTCCCGGATAGGGCGTGTTTTCGTTGAGGGTTGCATCTGGATTTAGGGTTTCTCGAAAAGCAAGGCCATGCCGCTTGGCCACCTCAAAGTCGTTTTTGTCGTGATTAGGGGTGATTTTGAGCGCACCCGAACCAAATTCGATCTTTACGTAATCGTCTGCAATAATAGGAATCCAGCGGTCTGTGAGCGGAACCCGTGCTTTTTTGCCCACGAGATGTTGGTAACGCTCGTCTTCTGGATGGACAGCAATCGCCATATCGCCAAAAATGGTTTCTGGGCGTTGTGTAGCAATAACCAACGTCTCGCCGGTTTCTAATACATACCGTACATACCACAAGTTAGAGTCCACCTCTTTATTGTCCACCTCCTCGTCCGAGAGCGCGGTCAGATCGGAAGGACACCAATTTACGATATACTCGCCTCGGTACAACAAACCTGCTTCATAGAGCTTCACAAAAACCGTCTGAACGGCATGAACATAGCCCTCATCAAGGGTAAACCGCTCGCGTTTCCAGTCGCAAGAATCCCCCAACAGGCGTTTTTGTTTGAGGATAATCCCGCCATATTCTTCTTTCCACGCCCAGACCCGATCCACAAAGGCTTCTCGGCCCAAGTCATGGCGGCTTTTGCCTTCATTGGCCTTTAGTTCCCGTTCCACTACGTTTTGGGTGGCAATCCCTGCATGGTCCATTCCGGGCATCCAAAGGGCATCAAAGCCCTGCATCCGCCGCATCCGCGTCAACACATCTTGAACAGTATCCTGCAAGGCATGACCCATGTGGAGTTTCCCCGTAACATTCGGTGGCGGCATCATGATCACATGAGGCGGTTTGCCGGAGTGTAGGTCGGTATCGAAATAGCCGTTTGACTCCCAATACGAATACCATTTTTGTTCAATTTCTTTTGGATTATAGGCGGACATAAGTTCTTGGGGTAGTGAATCTGTAAGAATGCGCACCATTTGGTACGAAGTGAGAGAAGATACAAGTCTTAGTAGAGGGCGGGATGTAAAATATGAAGGAAAACGAAGCACACCAAAAGGCATACAACCATTTTTTCAAGATCAAAATACCTCGATCTCATCACAAAAAAAAGCCCTGTACCAATCATGTGGCCAAGGCGGTGATGCGATTTTCGCGGTGGTGGTGCGACAAGGTATCGGGGGCGCAACATCGTCGGGAAGGGGTGGTGAGAGTAGTGGTGTTTCCCGTCGGCGTTGGCTAATGGTCGCAATATCCGAAAAAATTACATGGATATACCGTCACCTTTAGATGAACCCATGTTTTACTTCGACCGATTATCCACTCAGGGCGATGAACAAGTTTATTCTAACAGAAAAAGGCCATTTCTTGTGAAACAGCCTCCATTCAAAACATGTCATGATTTATCAAGCGACTTGTTTCGTCATTTGGACGTCCAAGACCAGTTTTACGTCGTCGGACACCACAATCCCGCCCGCTTCGGTTACAGCATCCCATTTTAGATCGAACGCTTTCCGACTGATATTGCCAGAAACCTCGAAGCCTGCTTTTGTCTGACCATAAAAATCCGTCATGGTTCCACCATAAGTTGCCTTGAGGGTCAGGGGCAGGGTCACATCACGGATGGTAAGGTTGCCGGTCATTTCGTAGGTGTCTTCACTTTTGGCATGGAATGCGGTGGAGACAAAACGGAGGGTAGGAAATGCAGATGCATGGAAGAAATCTTCACTTTTCAAGTGGCCGTCGCGTTGCTCAACACCCGTCTCAATGCTATCCACCTCGGCCTCGAACTGAAGGCTTGCATTTTCCCAGGCATCGCCCTCGGTGGTGGCCGTCGCGGAAAAACGACGAAATTGGCCTTTTACCGTTGAAATCATGAGGTGTTTTACCCGGAACCCAATTTCGGAATGAGTGGGGTCTATGGTCCATATAGTTGCCATGATGGTCTCCTGTTTGTTAAAGATAAATATTACGTGTTACGACACACAATATACAAAGAGCGTGTTACAACACACAATTTTTTATCTGTGTCTGACGAATATTTCACGAGATGACAAAGGTCTTGGATTGTGAAAAAGCCTTTACACCCCAACAATTTGGTATCAGCTAAGTATTTTTATCAGCAAAAACCCATTCGGGGTTAAAATCCAATAAAGGAGTGTATATAATGAGACCGAACGTCGTGGCTTTAGGGCATGGCTATTGGGGCCGTAATATTGTGCGCAATTTGGCTTCCTTGGAAGTTTTGCGTGGTATCTATGAGCCCGATGAAGCCATGCGCAACGAAGCCAAGATATTATACCCTAACACCTTGTTTTATCAGCACGAACAAGAGATTTGGGAAGATGACAAAGCCATTGCTGTGGCCATCGGAACACCCGCCATACACCATGCCAGACTTGCATTAAGGGCAATGGCTGCTGGAAAAGATGTTTTTGTGGAAAAACCGCTTGCATTAACCTTGGATGAAGGACAAAGGATGGTCACAGCCGCGCAAGAGACCAACCGGGTATTGATGGTAGGACATCTCCTCGAATATCATCCGGCCATTACCCAACTCCGGCAGTGGATAGACGAAGGCATATTGGGAGATTTACAATACATCTATTCCAATCGGTTGAATTTGGGGAAATTCCGGCGCGAAGAAAACATCTTATGGAGTTTTGCACCCCATGACCTTGCCATTCTCCTGCGGCTGATCCAGCAGATGCCCACGGAAGTCGTTGCAACTGGCGGGGCCTATTTGACGCCAGGTGTGGCTGATATTACCACAACGAATTTGCGATTTGATAACGGTATCCAAGCCCATATTTTTGTATCGTGGCTACATCCGTATAAAGAACAAAAATTAGTGGTGGTTGGCTCGCAAAAAATGGTTGTTTTTGACGACCAAGCCCCGTGGGATCAAAAACTCACCTTGTTTGATAAAGGGGCAGACTGGGTGGATAACGTACCGATTCCACGCCAAGGTATTGGACGCTCGGTGACGCTTTTGCCCAAAGAACCTTTGTTAGAGGAGCTTCGCCACTTCATAGATCGGGTAGGAGACCGGAAACCACCTCTTACGGATGGTGACAGCGGCCTGCGGGTGCTAAAAGTCTTACATGCAGCCCAATATTCGCTCCAACAAAATGGGATTCCCGTTTCCGTCCACCCATAAAACCGTCTTTTACACATGGATCATCTTAAGTCACCTTTTGTCCATCCTACTGCTATCGTGGAGGATGGGGCAAAAGTAGGTAATGGAACACGTATCTGGCATTTTAGCCATATTTTATCGGAAGCAGAGATTGGGGAAAACTGCACTTTGGGGCAAAATGTGATGGTGGGAAAAGGGGTAAAAATTGGTCATGGATGCAAAATACAAAACAATGTCTCGGTGTATGAGGGAGTTATTTTAGAGGACTTTGTCTTCTGCGGTCCCAGCATGGTTTTCACCAATGTACGGACACCCCGCTCGGAATTTCCAAGAAATACGTCGGCGGATTATGCAACCACTCACGTTAAGCGCGGGGCCAGTATTGGCGCAAATGCGACCATTGTTTGTGGTATTACCCTGCACGAATGCGCCTTTGTGGCTGCTGGGGCGGTCGTTACCAAAGACGTTCCGGCCTATGCGATGGTGGCGGGTGTTCCCGCCCAACAAATTGGTTGGATGAGTGCCTATGGCGACATTATGGATTTTAGCCATAATACCGAATTTACCGATAGTATCGGACACTGTTATGTATGGCAAGAGGGTGCTGTGCAACGTGTCTCCTAAATATCGTAAACCAAACCTAACTACCCATGAACACAAAATCTTCCCTAATCCCCGTATTAGATCTTTCTCCGGAAATCGAGCGGCTTTGGCCACAACTAAACGAAGCCATTCAGCGCGTACTAAAGTCCGGCCAATTCATCATGGGACCAGATGTCAAACTGTTCGAGGAAGAAGTAGCCCAGTATTTAGCGGTAAAACATGCCATAGCCGTAAATTCTGGCACAGATGCCCTTGTGATTGGTCTTCGTTCGCTGGGTATTGGGCCTGGCGATGAAGTTATTACAACCCCATTCACCTTCTTTGCGACGGCTGAAAGCATCTCGGCTATAGGAGCAAAGCCTGTTTTTGTGGATATTGACGAAACAACTTTTAATATTGATCCGCTCAAAATAGAGGCCGCCATTACCCCCAAAACCAAGGCCATCCTGCCAGTTCATCTTTATGGCCGTCCTTGTCGGATGGACCATATTACCGCTATTGCCCGAGAACACCGTCTGAGAGTGGTCGAGGATTGCGCCCAATCGTTTGGGGCACGTTTTAAAGGACAACAGACGGGTACTATAGGAGACGTTGGTGCATACTCGTTTTTCCCTTCTAAAAACTTAGGCGGTTTTGGAGACGGCGGCTTGATTGTGACCAACGACGACGCGACCGCCAAAATGGCCCGAATGCTTCGCGTTCACGGAGCGGTAAAAAAATACCATAACGAGATACTGGGGTATAACTCCCGCTTAGACACGCTACAAGCGGCCCTGTTACGGGTAAAACTACCCCATATAGACGCACAGAACACGGGGCGTTTGAACGCCGCCATTCGTTATAACCAACTCCTACAACATCCAAAGATTCTTCCTCCAGAGGTGATAGAAGGTCATGTTTTTCATCAATATACCATCCGAATTTTACAGGGCGACCGGAATTTATTACAGAAGCACCTTGCAGAATTGGGTATTGGCAGCATGATTTATTACCCGATCCCACAAGATCGCCTCCCGATCTACAAAGACCAATATCCCCCCAACCCCTTAAGTGATGTATTAACCACACAAGTAATTAGCCTCCCAATCTGGCCAGAAATCACGGAAGATATTCAAAAACGAGTCTGTGAAGCGATTTTGGCTTTTCTGCATTCGTAACCAACCGTTGATCCATCCTACTCTATATGAAACTCATCATTCCAATGGCTGGTCGTGGAACACGCCTCCGCCCCCACACACATGTTACGCCCAAACCCCTTCTTCCGGTGCTCGGTATTACCATTGTTGAACGTATTGTGCGAACTTTTGTGGACTTAGTCCCCGAAAAAATTACTGATGTCGTCTTTGTATTGGGCGATTTCCCCGCCGAAGTACAGGAAAAACTTACCGAAATGTGTACCAAAATGGGCATTGGCGCAGCATTTGGTTTCCAAAAAGAAGCATTAGGCACTGCTCATGCCGTGTATTGTGCGGCAGAACACTTAGACGGTGAGTTGATCGTTATTTTTGCTGATACCCTGTTCTATACGCATGACCCACTCAATACCGAGGCCGATATTGTGGCTTATGTAAAACAAGTGGAAGACCCCAGACGGTTTGGAGTTGTTGCACGTGATGCAGCAGGAAGGGTGACCGAATTGATCGAGAAACCCAGTCATGACCGATTTAAAGAGGCCCTGATCGGAATCTATTATATTAAAAATGGCGCCCAGTTCCGTGACACCATTGCCTATATGATGGAACATAAACTAGTGGGAACCCGTGGAGAATATGAAGTGACCGATGCCTTAGATATGATGATGAAAGCAGGCGCGGCATTGGAAACCGCTTCCGTAACCGATTGGCTGGATTGTGGTACCTTACCTGCACTTGCAGAAACCACGCAGTTCATCTTGGATCGGGAGGGCAATCAACTTTTGGGTGACCTCATCAACACGACGGTGATCGAGCCTGTTTACGTAGGTCCGGGTGTTACCGTGCGCAACTCTGTTATCGGGCCTTATACGTCCATCGAGTCGGGCGCAGAAGTTAACGGATCGGTTGTAAAAGATTCCATTATTTTCTCGAATGCCGAAGTCGCAAATGTGGTTATGGACCGGTCTTTTATCGGACATTCGGCTGTGATTAAACAGCGTGCATTCAGCGCCAATATCGGCGACCATACCGTCATTGAGTATCTAAATTAACCCCTCCACAAAAGTTCATACACCAATAATAATATGCCGCCCATGCCTGCCCACCATACGCACACAACTGGTCTTGTCATACAAGCACGCATGGGTTCGGTACGGTTAAGGGGGAAAGTCCTAAAACCATTTGATGGCCCTGTTTCTATCCTACAAATGCTCATCCGGCGATTTGGCGCGGCGTTTCCAGCGATGCCCTTACTCGTAGCAACATCCACAGCCTCCACTGATGATATAGTGACAGAACGTGCCATAGCAGAGGGCGCACTTGTTTTTAGGGGATCAGAAGAAGACGTACTGGATCGGTTTATTGGGGCGATGGAAGCAAATGGCCTCTCGGCGTGCTTGCGTATTTGTGCCGACAATCCTTTTTTGATTACCGACTTTGCAAAAGAACTTTTGGATGCAAGCAAGTGTAGCAACCACGATTATATGAGCCACCGGGTTTCTGGGACTCCGGCCATGCAAACACATTACGGGGTTTTTACGGAATACGTCACCTTGGCAGCCTTAACAAAAGCATCCACAATGCCAATTCCACCCGACGACAGGCAGCACGTCACCAAATTCTTATACGAGCATCCGGACCTATTCGACGTCAGGTGGTTAGACGCCGATATAAGCATGGAAGGAGTCGAAGACATTCGAATGACGGTGGATACCTTACAAGATTTTGAAATTAGCCAGACCTTGTGGCGGCAAATAAACACACCAAACGAACACTTAGACTGGCCCAGCCTAAAACAGCAACTGCTACAAGAAACCGAACTCAGAAACCGTATGTGGCTGGAACGATCCAAACAACCCAAATGATGGAAACCTATTTTATTTGTGAAGCCGGACAAAATCATAACGGCTCTATGGAAATTGCACGCCAATTGATTGATGTAGCGGCCATGCGGGTTTTTGATCCGTTGTTCGATACCCCATTAGGCGGCGCCAATGCCATCAAATTCACCAAACGCGACCTAAACGAAGAATTGAGCGCTTCTCAGATGGCCCGCCCTTATCAAAGTGCCCACGCATTTGGAGCAACGTATGGCGAACACCGTGCTAAACTGGAACTGGATGACGAACAACATGCCGAGTTGTTCCAGTATGCAAAAGCCAAGGGGCTGGACTTCATAGAGACATTGTGTGCGCGTGGATGCCTTTCGATGTTTCGGTTATTTGTGCCAGATCGCCTCAAAGTGGCCTCGCGAGACCTGACCAATCTGCCGTTGTTGGAAGCATTGGCCGAGACACAGATTCCAATTATCCTCTCTACAGGAATGGCCGATCAGCGGGCATTAGCCGAGGCATTGGCGGTTATTACCCGTCACCACAACCAAATTTCTATTTTGCATTGCCTATCCCAATACCCTGCCGAATACCCAAACATCAATCTACGCACCATTACGTGGTTACAAAAAGAATATCCGTCACACACCATTGGCTATTCTGACCATTCTATTGGAATCATGGCTCCTGTTGCAGCAGTAGCACTTGGCGCGCAAATGATCGAAAAGCACATTACCTTAGACAGAACCATGAAAGGATCAGATCATTGGGGATCATTGGAGCCGGATGGCCTGAGACGGGTCTTGCGCGACATTCGCAATCTGGAACGGGCGCTGGGAGAGGAAAAAATGTCTTTAGATCCGGTTGTAACGGCAACCCGCACCAAATTGGAACGCTCCATTGCTTCACTACGAAAAATCCCTGCTGGAACACGTCTTGTGGCAGAAGATCTGCACCTCCTAAGCCCTGGTGATGGCTTTAAGTGGCGCGACCTTCACGAGGTAATAGGCAGAATGGCCGCACAAGATATTCCCGCCAACGAAGTAATTTATCCACACATGCTCCAGAACACACCTTTAAACGGCAGGATTTAACTTGGTAAAGGATAGCACTTAAGCACCCTTAATGCCCGGAGCGTATTCCATCGGCTTGGTTGTCTGGGTTTTTCCATCTCGAAATGAACTTGTCCGAGGTGTTTGGTCTGCAACTTCCACCAACCCTCCGGCTTACGTTTGCTCAGTAGTAACCGTAATGCATCTTCCATGCGTGGATCGTAGGGTAATCCCACTTGCTGAAAATAATCTAAGGCGCGTAAAATATCGTATTTCCAGCGACTTGGAAAAGAAAGCATCGTCATTTTAGGATCAATAACGACCCCTGTTTTGTCCGATTTGTACAAACGGTGCATTAATAGAAATTCCTGCGAACTGCCTGCCGCCGCTTGTAATTCCGGAAGGCGATAACCATATCCATTCCGTTCATATTCGGCAATCCCTTCCAAAACCGAAAGGGTAGAATGTAATGAACTGTGTACGCACCCTTTGCGGTTAGAGTGGCAATTAAAACCACCATCACCCACTTTCTCGGAGAGCAAAAAATCCACCATAGAAGCCAAGTCAGATGCCTCTGCTCCAAAATAGGAAGCAATATTTAAGAACATCCCGTTTACGCAAACATCACTTTTTTGAGTAGTACCAATGGGCAAAATCCCCCCATCCTTGCCCTTTTCAGTCTGTAATACGAGTCGGATGGTTTCTTGAATTTCGGGGGTGTCTGGAGTAATGCCCAGGTTTTTGAGGTCGAGCAAAGTGTAGTGTGTGGAAATCCACTTGGGTTGGTAATAAGACTGTCCCCAATGCCCACTAGATGTTCTTTTCTCCAAAAAAGATTTTCCCCAGCCTTCGCTATGAATACGTTCTTGGAGTTCGGGCACCCACTGGTGCTTCAAATCACGCATGACCTGAAATTGAATGGCCACATCCCCATCCAAAAGCCATCGGATAAGCGCATCAGATTTCATTTTTCACACCTGTTAGGTATTTTTCAAACGTTATCACTGGCATCGTTAAGGATGAACAAGATCATCACACAAGCAGTTTAATAGGCTCACGCAGGATGGTTTTCAACCGATGTTCAGGCGTTTTCCGGAAGTCCGAGAGGTAGATTTCGTGGTGCAACCCATTATGGGTAAAGTTGTTTTCTTCCATAAACTGATGCAATTTTTGCAGCGATGCAGGCTCGTCGGCAAAGGCACCTAAGTGTAGTATCTGAACGGATGGTCCTTCTGTCATTTCATAAAACCGGACGTTTGCCGCGTGGAGTTTTTTCTTTTTGGAAACCACCTCTTCTATGGCTTTTTCTACCCCGCTTTCTGTCACATAATGGGGCATTCGGAGGAGCAGACGATACGACCACTCGCTTCGGGGAACTTTTGCAGGGGCCGAGGCAAGGTCTGGCATACCAAATTTTTCCATATCGAACCACCATTGACCTTCCAGTTTAGGCACAATAAAATCTTGGCCCAACACGTTAAAATAGAACTTAATGGCGTATGCAACCGGAAAAAGGGCCTCTAAGTCGGTGGCAAAGGCTTCTCCGGATGGATCGCCCTTGCCCTCGATGACAACATATCGGGCAGGCCCAATGTTCACCAGTTCTGGCATGGGCTTGGCCGAGTAATAAGATTTGTATTGTTTGGTCAGATCAAGTTTTTCCATCCACTTTTCCAAGAAGCGTGGGAGGAATATCCATGAACTCCAAAGTCACGTTACTCAGGGTCATAGGCCCATTTTAAATAACTGGCGCCCCATGTAAACCCGCCACCGAAGGCCGCCAAGACCAGGTTTTCGCCTTTCCGCAACCGAGGCTGCCATTCATAGAGGCACAGCGGAATGGTGGCCGCTGTCGTATTCCCATACCGTTCGATGTTGAGCATCACCTTTTCAATAGAAAGACCCATACGGCGCGCGGTAGCATCAATAATGCGTAGGTTTGCCTGATGCGGAACCAGCCATGAAACATCCTCACCACTCAGGTTATTGCGTTCCATGATCTCGGCGGCGGCATCTGCCATCCCCTTTACAGCTAGTTTAAAAACTGGCTGCCCCTCTTGACGAATGTAATGCCAGCGGTTCTCGATAGTTTGGACGCTAGGTGGATGGAGGGAACCCCCACCCAGCATACATAAGTACTCCCAGTTATTGCCATCGGTACGGTGAACTGTATCCATAAGACCATTTCCATCGGTATCGGCCTCCAATAACACACCCGCTGCCGCGTCACCAAAAAGAATACAAGTAGAGCGGTCGGTATAGTCCACAATCCGGCTCATGTGGTCTGCGCCAATCACCATTACTTTTTTATAGCGACCACTTTCCACCAACCCCGCTCCGGTGGTGAGGGCAAACAAAAAGCCGCTACAAGCTGCAGAAAGATCAAACCCCCAAGCCTTGGTGGCGCCAATCTCTTTCTGTACCAAACTGGCCGTTGGCGGAAAAAACATGTCTGGCGTTACCGTCGCCACAATAATAGCATCCACCTCTTCTGCATCAATCCCCCGATTTTGGAGAATCTCTTTGGCACACTCGGCGGCCATGAAAGAGGTGGCTTTTTCGGGGTCGCGCAAAATGCGCCGTTCACGAATGCCCGTTCTGGAACGGATCCATTCGTCGTTGGTATCCACCATTTTTTCCAATTCGGCATTGGTTAAAATTTCTTCGGGCACATAATGGCCAACGGCAGTTATGGCAGCACGTATCATACAAGGTTTTGATTATATCGTTATTTTTAGATGATTCAAACCGGTGAAGCTGCAAAGGCTTCGGCGATGGCTTGCGGAAGTTTGGACTCGGCCAACTCCACACCGCGATAGATGATCTGTTCAAACGCCATCTCTTTTGAAGACCCGTGCATAATGAGGACGTTCCCATTTACGCCCAATAAAGGCGCACCGCCTACTTCTTGGTAATCAAAACGGCGAATGGCGCCCCGAACCACTTGGTCAATATGTCGTTGTTCTTCTTCAGGAAGGTTACGAGCGATCATTTCGGCCTCGGCCATTTCACGGATGGCTGTGGCAATGCCTTCACCCAGTTTGAGCATCACATTTCCCACGAATCCATCGGTAACCACCACATCTGCTGCATGATGCAGAAGGTCGCGCCCTTCAATATTCCCCAAAAACCGAATACCTTTTTGCGTCTTGAGCATTTCGTATGCAGCTTTCACCAGCTCGTTTCCTTTCCCAGGTTCTTCGCCAATGTTCATCAGGCCCACCGACGGGGCTTCTACTTTCATAATTTTTTGTACAAAAACAGCACCCATCTGTGCAAACTGTACTAGATGCTCAGGCTTACAATCTACATTCGTCCCCGCATCCACAATGATACACCATCCTTGTGTGGTGGGGTAATAACCCATTACGGAAGGGCGCATCACACCGGGCAACCGTCCCAATATGAATAACGAAGCACCCAAGACTGCACCCGTATTCCCTGCACTAATAAAGACATCTGCCTTGCCCGCTTTTTGCAATCCTGCACCAATATGGATGGATGAGCGGGGCTTGGTTTTAACAGCCACCGCAGGAGATTCGCCCATTTCGATGACTTCCGGTGCGTCTATGAGATGAAGACCACCACCATCATAGCCCGCAGCTTCCAGCGCTTTTTCTAACGCTGCCTGCTGGCCCACCAATAGTATTTCTACTTTATTACCCAATTGACGTCGCGCATTCACGGCGCCAAGGACGGCTTTTTCGGGAGCATAGTCGCCTCCCATTGCATCAAGTGCGATTCGTATGGCCATACCGATTGTTAGATGGTATTATGGTGAATAAGAATTAGGGTACAAATCATATGAGCATACTGCAAAAAAGGTGGATTGTGCACCACGTTCCGGCGAATTTGCCCATTGCAAGCAACGTCTTCTAAAACCCGTACCCAAGTATTTCTTACGGTCAAAAACGAACACTTGCCCAGCAGCCTTCAGGACGAAACAAACAGTCACCCAATGTCCGGCCATTTTACAAACAAGAAAAGGCCACGTTGAAATTACTAAACGTGACCTGAAAGCCGAATGAATTTTGCAAAACGTGCAGATTACCTTTAGAGTGCGTCTTGGCCTTCGATTACGGCACGACCACGGTAATGTCCGCACTTAGAACAGGCGCGGTGGTATTCTTTAGGCTCACCACAGTTCGAACAGGTGGTGAGTTGCGGGATGTTTTGCGCCTTATATTGCGAACGGCGGAGCGCCGTACGGGCTTTGGAGTGTTTACGTCGTGGGTTTGCCATGGCTGTAAGAGTTAAAACGTTAAATTAATTATCAGTAGAAAGATTCAGACCCCGGAGTGCTGCCCAGCGCAGGTCTGATGGTTCATCTTCGTCATTCGGCCCACCGAACGAGAGTTGAATGTCTTGTTCTTCGGCATTAGGAGCAACTCTTCGAATGGGTAGCGCCAATAAAAGTGTGTCGCGTACAGGCTCTGTCAGGCTTAACACTAAGGTACTGTGTGGGAACGGCCACAAATCTTCCCCACGTTCATGTTCAGGCATGGTTACCGCCTTATCAGAATACAAGACCTGAAACGCTCCAGATACCGTTTGATCGAACGCTTGTAAGGTTCGGTCGCAGATGAGGTGTGCAATGCCCGTAACCTGAAACGAAACCAGCGCTTGGCCAACTTTTAAGTCTAATTTCAAGGAAAGGGACAAGTCTGAAAAGTCATCCCCGGCTAACTCTAAAGCTTCGGCTGGGAATGTATCAGAAAACTCGTGTAAGCCTTCCTTCAAAGAAGCAATTCGCAAAACTAAACCATGTGGCTTAAGAACCTTCAAAGACACGGTAAAAACAGTTTTAGTCCAAAGAGCGTGTTTTGTATTTTATACCAGAACGACTAAGATAAGAATTCTTGAAGTGGATAGCAAAGTTCAGAAGGGGGGGCAGAAGGCATTATCATTGTTAAATTCAACTTTTCATCATCATTCCTTCTTGATCATTAAGCCTGATGATGTATTTTGGGAACAAGTGAACCATAAAAAGAATCATAAGTCTTTTATAAATATTTATTTGCATTTATCTTTAATAGACTCATGGCAAGCAATGCCCCCCTAAAGCGGAGAGTAACATCCTGCCAATTATGAAAAACGAATCTCGACTTAAAAACATTCGGTTAACCCGATGGTTTTTTTTCCTCAATATGCTAACTTCTTACACCGATTGGTAAGCCCTCCTCGTGCCAATCGCTCCCAATAAGTTTCTGCCTCTCGGCTTTGATACCTCCTTAAAATACACCATGCTGGACGCTGCTCATCATATTTGGCAAGAATGTCTTACAATTATCCGGGATAATGTGGACAAGCGGAGCTATAAGACATGGTTCGAGCCTATTAAGCCGTTACGCTTGGAAGAAACTCCTAATGACCGAACGCTGACCATTCAGGTCCCAAGTCGTTTTTACTATGAATGGCTGGAAGAGCACTATGCCTCTTTATTGCGCAAGACCGTCAGCAAAGTAATGGGCCCCTCTTCTCGCCTGATCTACGATATTTTAATGGAGCGCGACCGCCCTGAAGAAAAGAGTCGTCACATTCGGCTTCCGGCCAATCCTTCTGGACGGGCAATGAACCCTCCCGTACATCACCAACGCCCTTACCCACATGGCTTGCAGCAACAAGCCAACTTACAGCAAAGTGGTACACCACCCCAACCAGGAACAGGAGGAGGCGCTACACCACAGACACCACATCCCGTTAATCCGCCGCCCAATCTTTCCAGTCCATTCGTCATCCCTGGAATACGAAGCCCTAAGGTTGACAGCCAATTAAATAGCAATTACACCTTCGATCGGTTTATTGAGGGAGATTGTAACCGTTTGGCAAGAAGTGCGGCTTGGGCAATTGCAGAACGGCCAAGCGAGACCAGTTTTAATCCATTCTTGGTCTATGGGGGCGTAGGTCTTGGAAAGACACACCTTATCCAAGCCATTGGAAACTACGCCAAGCAGCACCAAAAAATTGAATCTATCCTTTATATTTCTTCTGAGCGTTTTACAAATGAATTCGTACAATCCATCCAATACAACAGGGTTTCGGAGTTTTCACTTTTTTATCGGCAGATAGATTTGTTGATTGTGGACGACATTCAGTTTTTTGGAAAAAAAGAAAAGACCCAAGAAGAGTTCTTCCATATCTTTAATGCTCTACACCAGGCGGGTAAACAGATCATCCTTTCGGCAGATCGTCCGCCAAAAGACATTGTGGGCATTGAAGAGCGTTTGTTGTCTCGGTTCCAGTGGGGGCTTACGGCTGATGTGCAACCGCCGGATTTGGAAACCCGGATCGCAATTTTACAACGTAAAGCCGAGGATGATGGTATTCAGATTTCTTATGACATCATTGAATTCATTGCCCATAACATCACCTCGAATATACGGGAATTGGAAGGAGCCTTGATTCGTTTGCTGGCCCACTCCACCCTCCGGCGGGAGGAAATTGATTTGTCCTTTGCCAAAGAGGTGCTCAAGGACCTGATCAAAGAAGTGAAGGTAAGTTTGAGTATCGAAGAAATATTACAGATTGTATGCCACTATTTTCAGATTCCAGAAGATCAGGTACGTGCGAAAACCCGTAAACAGGAAGTTGTGCAAGCCAGACAAGTAGCGATGTACTTTGCAAAGCAGTTTACCAAGCATTCATTAAAAACCATTGGCCTGCATTTTGGTGGCCGGGATCATTCTACGGTGATACATGGTATCCAGAGTGTGGAAGGCTACATGGAGACGGATCCAAAGTTTGCGGATACCATCCGAGACATCCAGCACAAGATCAAGATCCAAAGTCGTTCATAGCCGTTTTGGCAATCCTTTTAAGAAAAGATCCATTATACGAACCATATACAACCTTCTATGCGTTTTACCCTTTCGAGCAGTGAACTTTTACGCGCCCTCAATATGGTGGCAGGCGCTGTTCCCGGAAAAAGCACTATGCCCATTCTGGAGTGTATTTTATTAGAGAAAGACGGTGGTCGTCTGATCCTAAGTGCCACCGATCTGGAAATTTCCATCAGCCAGAATCTGGAAATCCAGTTCGATGCCGAAGGTTCTGAGGCCATAGAGCGAATCGCTGTGCCGGCCAAACGGCTTATCGAGACCCTACGGGCACTACCAGACCTCCCAGTAACCTTCAGCAGCTCCGAGGATTACCATGTAGAACTCAAGACCGATCAGGGGCAATATAAAATGGTGGGCTATGATGGAGCCGATTACCCCAGCCAGCCCCAGCTTGCAGAAAGTACCGCCCTGCAAACAGATGGTGGTATCTTGCGAAGAACCTTCCAAAAAACCAGTTTTGCCGTAAGTAAAGATGCACTCCGTCCTGCCATGATGGGGGTTTTCTTTAAAATTGGGGCAGAATATAGTGAGGCAGTTGCCACAGATGGTCATCGTCTGGTCAGAAACCGACAGTATGAATTAAAAAACAGCGATCCAATCTCTTTTATTGTCCCGGAAAAGGCCTTAAATCTGGTAGGAAAGATCGCTACAGACGGTCCCTGTACCATTTATGTATCTGAAGGCTTTATTGCTTTTGATTTTGAGGATGTACGCTTGGTGACACGTGTAATCGAAGAGCGTTATCCAAATTACGAAGCCGTCATTCCGAAAGACAATACAAAGCAACTATTAATTAGCCGTGCCGCCTTATTGGCTGCCGTTAAGCGCGTAGGGCTCTATTCATCCTCCCTGACCCATCAAATCCGGCTTACCATTACACCAGATGAAGTGCTAATCTCTGCAGAAGACATTGAACGAGCTTCCGAAGCAAAAGAACGCATTCTTTGTGAATACAACGACGAGCCGATGGAAATTGGATTCAATTCTGTTTACTTGGTCGAAATGCTGAATAATGTGGATACCGCCGAGGTGATCATGAACTTCAGCTCCCCCAACCGCGCAGGGATTGTTCACCCTTCCGATCAACATGAAAACGAGGAGTTGATGATGCTGATCATGCCTGTAATGTTAACGAGTTACACCTAATTTCCTTGGAAAGTACTGATTCATTGCGGGATGTTGTCAGATCCGACACATCCCGTTTTTGGTTTTGTTGCCCTTTCGTTTTTGTATCCGGAAGGGTGGGTGGGGATGAACGATAAAATATCCGTATATTTGGCAACTCACCTCCTTCTTTAGTGCCATGGAACTTGTTGAACCAGCTCAAAACCCGACTCCTCCTCCTAAGAAGCGCACACGCTGGCTCCGTTGGCTATTGTGGCGTCCGCTATTATTTGTACTGATCCTATTCTGGTTCCTGGCCAGTACGTGGGGAACCCTACAAACCCGCTGGGGAAGTGATCAGTTTCGTCGTTTTGTGGTGGCCCAACTAAATGAACAGTTGAATGGCACGTTAGAGATCGGGCATGTGGATGGTTCATACTGGCGCAACATCCGGGCGACCAATCTGGTTATTTGGCAAAAAGGCGAGGCAATTGTTCGGATCAAGGAGGTCCGGGCTGCCTATACGCCTTTGGATATTTTAGGTGGAACCTTGCACATTACCGACTTACAGGTTCTGCGGCCAGAACTTGTTGGACGACAACTTGCCGATAGCACTTGGAACCTCTTGGGCCTGTTAAAATCGCAACCAGAAACAGGTGCCTCCTCTCAACAAACCATTCTCGTGGATCACTTACGCATCTTAGATGGTAATGGAAAATTGGTGGTCTTAACCAATCCCCTTTCTACAAAACCACCTCATGAGCAACCCGAAGTTGAACGAACGGCAACATATCAAGGGCTGAGGTTCGAGGCCCGTAACCTGATTTACAAAGCGCCCGGACTTACGGGAGATGTACAAGACCTCCAGCTAACTTCTCGTCTGCCGAGCCGAAAAGACGACCTCGAAATGCAGTTCTCTGGCAAAATTACCGAGTCTTCTGCTCATATACGGTCTTTCAAACTTTCTTCTGCCTTTTCAAAAGTATCTGCCGAAGGATATGTGGCCCTACCACGCAAGGACGGTCATAATTTCTCCAATTTTCAGTTAAAAGCCGCACCGTTTGCTTTTAAAGAAATTGCTCCGTTTGCTCCATTCTTAGACCCCGAAGAGATCCTTGAGAGTGATATTCGGGTTTCGGCACCAAATGGCACATGGCGTGCAGAAACCCAAGGCCAGTTCAAACGAGCAGGCACATGGGACTTGGTTGCAGTAACTGATTTCCGAACACCCGCCCAAATCGCCTTGACGGGCGAGATTGGTCAACTCAATTTGGCCTATCTCACCGCACAAGCATCTTATGCCTCGAATCTGACCGGACGCATACAGGCACAATTGTCTGGATCATCTTTGCAGGCATTAAATGGAGCATATGCGCTCACTTTAGAGGATGGCGGTCGTTGGCAGCAATATATGCTTCGCAAAATCAACCTAAAAGGAAGCGCCCATGATGGGAAAATGGCCTTCCAACTCCAAGGTGGTATAGGAGATGCTGCGTTGGATATAAATGGCACAGCAAGACCTTTTGATGTCCTCCCTGTATATGACCTGTCTGGTAGGGTAACGCAATTTACCCCAGCGTACCTAAATCCTGCTTTCAATTATGGCACCTTTGGTGGCCAGTTTGAATTACGTGGTCAAGGAATTGACCCAGACTTGGCCACCTTATCCGGCCAACTAAAACTAATGCCTACAGAATTTCACTATTCTCCGTACCAGTTACCCATTAGACAGACACAAATAGGCTTTTCTTATGATAAAGGCACGGGGAAGTTTGATTTTTCTTCGGAGGTCGGTTCTGGATTTATTGCGGCGCAAGGTGGGATCGTATTGGGCGAGCAGTTAGAGTACTACATCAAAAATGGCAGTATCCGGCATCTCAACGTAAGAGAATTTATCGGGAATGAGATTCCCCCAGGAGACATCAATACACGCTTTTCCTTACAAGGAACCGGAGGTGATACCAACGATCTGCGTCTTACCATACAGGCCGAAGTACAGCCTTCCCGTTTTGACATATACAACATACGGTCAGGAAACCTGACTGCCTCTTTATCAAATGGTACTCTACGGTACCAAACCAATGCTACCATTGGAGAAAGCCACCTATCGCTTGCCGGAATTGGAAAACCTTTTGATCGGGTACCTGTTTTTACGATTTCTGAAGGCGCCTTTACAAACCTAAACCTCGACGACTTTGTTTTAGATCAATCTTTGGATACACATCTGAACGGACGATTTACGGCTAATGTAACGGGAACCACTCCAAAAACGATGACGATTTCATCTGCATTTACGTTGGGACCTTCGCAGTTTCGGGCTTATCAAATAGAAGGCTTACGCGGGAATATTACCTTGGTGCAAAATCTTTTGCGTTACGACGTAGATTTCCGTTCGGCGTTTGGCAATGCCATACTTAAAGGACGCGCACAACCGTTTTCGCAACCGCTTATGGCACAGGTTGAAGAAGGCCGCTTCTCGGCGGTAAACCTTGCAGCCATTACCGGACAAGCAAACCTACAGTCACACCTGAATGGCGCCATCACGGAAGGGCAGTTCACGGCTTCTGATGAACAAAATTTTGCAGGGCAACTCTTGCTTCGGTTGGAAGAAAGTCGCTTTAACTGCGAAACGGTACGTTCTGGATTTCTGGAGCTAAAAGGAAACACGCAACAACTCGATTATCGCTTACAAATTAATCCTGACAGTGGGGGGATTACCTTGGCTGGCACAGGAGGCCTAAAAGAAAATGAGCCTTTCTATCAGGTTAAAGGTAACTTAGTAAATATTTCACTGGCCAAGTGGCTCAATCTTCCGGATACGGTAGAAACCCGAATAAACGTAGATTTAGACCTAGCAGGACGAGGGATTACCGCCGAGACCATGCAGCTACAAGGATTGATCTCGTTGAAGAACAGCCATTGGGACACCCTGCTGCTGTCCTCCGCATGGGGAAACTTCCAATATCTCGACGGCACCCTCCAGTTGGACTCCTTGCTGGTACACAGCAATTTGGGTACATTTTCAGGACAAGGCCCGCTTGCTGTTTATGACAACCTGATGGGAACGGAGTCGGACATGCAATTTTCAGGATACATTAAGACCTTGGCACCTCTTTCTGGCTTGGCCGCCGCCCAACTAACCGGAAGAGGCCAGATTCGAGGCAGTATTCGGGGGCAGATAAATGCTTGGCGCATTCGATTTGATACGGTGGATGATGGGCTTACCATTCTATCTTATGATGATCTTCATATCGGAAAAGCACGTGGAAGGGCAACCGTCGAGTACGAATCTGGCGTTCCTATCTTCCAAACACGTGCCGAACTGGAAAATATATCGGTACCGGGCTATGTACTGGAAGGTGCAACTCTCGAAGCAGGGTTAAGAGACAGTGTGGTCACTTTTGGTGGAAAATTCAAACTCGACGAACGATTATCGGGCAATGGAAATGGCGCCTTTACACTCCTCCCACATGGCCAACAACTCGACTTGGAAACCATTCGCATGGAATTGGGAGGAAAAAGATGGCAAATAGAACGGCCAACCCAAATTTTCTGGAACCAAGAACGACTTTTCTTCAACGACTTTTTATTAATCGCCGACGACCAGCGAATTGCAGCCAAAGGTGGGCTCGCAAGAGACGGGACGGGAGTCTTAAATGCCGTTGTAGAGCGAGTAGATGTAGCAGCCATTGCTAATATACTCAAATTCCCTGCATTGGGTGGTGTACTTAGCGGGAAACTGGAAATAAGCGGAACCTTAGACGCTCCCTTGATGCATGGAGACTTGGGCCTAGAACGGATTACTTCTTCTGGGAAGCCTGTAGGGGGGGCCATTGGACAACTTATTTATAAAGACCGACGCCTCAGCCTAAATTTGGGGTTAAGCCATATCGAAGGCCAAAACTTGTCACTTTCCGGGTTTTTACCTTTCAACCTCGGACAACTCTCCAAGCCGCTCGTAGGACCCGTTGACCTGAGGTTAAAAACAGAGCGCTTTAATCTGGATTGGGCCAATCCCTTTATGGATGAATCGTTTATGCGCGATATAAAAGGCCGCGTATCAGGTGACATGACCATTGGTGGGACGTTCGATACTCCCGACTTCAGAGGCGCCCTTTCGGTTCGGAATACCCAGTTTTATCTGCCTTTTTTGGGAATTCAATACAACGAGGCCGAGGCCGATCTTGTTTTCGGAGGCGATGTAGCACAAGTCCAAAATCTGTCTGTCCGGACGGGCAAAGGAGGACTGAAAGGAACAGGTACCATTTCGCTGTCTAAACTCAACCTCGGCTATTTAGATCTGGCACTCGAAGCAGATGGTTTCCAGATGATCCGTGATAATACTTTTCGTGTTACAGGAACCGGAAAAGCGAGCCTAAAGGGGACTACAACAAGACCCGTTTTGGATGGGGATGTGGTCTTAAATGAATGTGATGTCCAACTCAACGCAGAACTCATGCAGTCTGCACGAGAAACCATCCAACTTTCAGAGGAAGATTTACGTGAGGTAGAGGCACGTTTTGGAAAGCAGGCCAATATTGCGGATACTTCTACCGTCACCTTTTATGATGCGACCGACGTGAAACTGAGGGTTCGTTCAAATGGGAATTCTTGGCTCAGGAGCCGATATAATCCTCGGATGGATATCGAAATGACTGGAGATTTAGAGTTCCGAAAACCATATCGAAGCCCCGAAGTGGTCGTAGGACGCCTGAAAGCCGTTCCGGGAAGAAGCCGCGTAGAATTTGGGCGACGGTTTGACCTTACCGCTGGTGACATTCTTTTCAATGGCGATATGCTCAATCCGGTACTGAATATCAGCGCAACATATAAAGCGGGAGCAGGCGGATGGGGAGACGATCAGGCCATTTCCATGGAAATCAGTGGAGATGTAAATAATACCAATTTCCGGTTTTCTTCTAATCCACCAATGGAGGATACAGAGATTCTCAGTTATCTGGCTTTTGGAAGACCTGCACAATCGGCTTTTTCATTGGACAATGGGATTGTAGGGGATCTACTCTCCACCTACGGCTACAATTTGGTTGAATCCCTCTTGTCTCAGCGTGTACAAGAAAGTGGTCTGGCAGATGTCGTCGAATTAACCTCCGCTAACGGAGAACCCTCCCTCAAAATTGGCAAGTACATCTCCCGTCGGTTCTTCATCGCTTTAGACTCTAAAATTCTCGGTGGAACGGGGGGATCCGGATTTTTATTAGAATACCAAGCACAAAAATGGGCCCTCTTGAGAATACAACAATTTCCGAGTACCGACGACCTACAGGACCGCACCTTGGGGTTATATGTCTTGCTCGAATATGCTTATTAACCCCGCTTAGACCGAATACACTGGCGATAATAAGGATTAGAGACCTTGTAAAAATGATTCACTAAATATTCAACATTAAAAATGGCAGAAATTTACCCACCTGCATGTTTTACAAACCTTACTGGAGGCACAAAGAAGAAGCAAAAAATCGTTTGTACTTAAAGGCTCCTATATACCGCGATTATTAACCCCATAAGGGGATTTCGCATATCATAAAACGGGGTTGATTAAAAAAAACTTCCAAATTAAACCTTTCTTTAAGGTGCTCCGTCTGAAAGATAACCACACCCACTACCACATCTTTCTGAGCAACCTCGGATGAATTTGTTCAACCGAGTAAATTTTGAGGGCATGTTCTTTTGAACATGGAACCAAATTTATGACAGGATTCAGGAGCAGGCCGTTCGCAGCCTGTTGCGGCCTGTCGTTTGGTTTAGTACCTTCAAGCCTGTGTGTTCCTCCAAACTTACACACAAGAAGCATCCCTTGCCTTAAAACGGGAAGCTGGCCGCAACCATGCAGGCCTCACCACCACTGCTCACCCAATGTTAGGCCGAACTATGCTCGACAACATTAAACAACTACCTTCACGACAAGGGCCAAGCGATCTGGAGTTGGTCCGCCGATTTAAACAAGGAGACCGGGACTTGGCATTCGACCAATTGGTCCGTCGCTATCAAGAACGTATCTATTGGACGGTTCGCCGGATTGTAGGTTCGCACGAAGATGCCGATGATGTGGCTCAGGAAACCTTTGTGACCATGTGGCAGAAGCTCGACAGCTTCCGCGAAGATGCCAATTTCTTTACTTGGCTATATCGCGTTAGCGTTAATGCCGCTTTGGGCCATCTCCGGCGGAGCAAAATGAAGCGGTTTGTCAGCCTCGAAACACTGGTACAACCCTTCGAAGATCCCGATATGCAGTCTGATCGGAATATGTTGAATGATGAGCGGATTTCCGCTGTCGAGCAAGCCATTCAGGCCCTACCCCCACAGCAACGGGTTGTTTTTTGTATGCGGTATTACGATGGTCTCAAATATGAAGAGATTAGCGTCATGCTTGGAAAGAGTACCGGGACCTTGAAGGCGAATTATCATCACGCCATCAAGAAACTAGAGCAGGCACTCAAAGATGAGTTTGCACAAACCTAACGTTCCGGAAGCAGGTCGGGCCAGTCGGTTCGTCCGCGCGCATAGCCGCCAACATTTGCCCCAGTGGCTCGTATCCCCCCTTGATGAATATCAAGGCGCCTTGGAAGTGACCGAGGCGGGGGTTCCGGTGGATTATTTTCAAAACTTCTCCGATTCGGTGAACGATCGAATACGGAGGCGTGAAGCCGAGTTTACCCATCGTCGGTTGCCTCATGCACTGGCTATGCGGCTCTCGATGCCCCTCCCCGCCGAGATTCCAAACGGCGCCACTTCCTATTTCCGCACCTTACTTGAAAGGGTCAAGCATCAAGTGGAAGCGATTGAAACTTCTGGCGTCCCCTCGTGGGTGCATGATGCCTTAGACCTGATGGAACGAAAAGTACCGCCAGAACGACAGGAAAGCTATGTACAGGAATTGATGGATACCCTTGGAAGGGCCATTAGCGAGTTCGAGTCGGTGCCCGAATGGCTACAGGAAGCCTTGTCATTTCGGGATGAGACGATGCCCTTACATGAACAAGCCTATTTTACGTCTTTTGCAGACCGTGTGCGGGTCAAACTGGCAGATGCAGATGCTGATGCTGATGCTGATGCGCCTATTTCTGAATGGATGCAGCAAGCCCTTGAGGCAACGCCAAGCCTTGAAAGTGCGGATACCGTCTATTTTGAACGCTTCAATAAGCGCGTCTGGCAACGAATTGAGGATGATGCCCTTACCGTTGTTCCGGCATGGCTCGACCGTACACTCATGACCGCCACACATCCCCACATACCCGGCAGTGCAGAAGCCTATTTTAATACCTTTTCTACCCAGGTTTTGCAAACCATTTCGGAAGTTTCGCATCTTGAGACCGAAGAGTTGGTGGATCCAACCACGGTTGAGCGTTTAGTAGATACGCCAGATCGTTTTCAGGAATTACTCGCCTCGTACAACGATTTATCGCTGCCCGTGGGACAAGAGCTATTTTTTGAAGACTTCGCGGATCGGGTCAAAGCCCGTATTCATGCACGAAAGTTAGACCACATTTCCAATAATTCGATTGTCAGATTAATGAGCCGCCCACCCGTTCAATGGGCAACAGCTGCTTGTTTCGGATTATTACTCGGCTTCGTGTGGTTCTGGAAACCAGAAGCCCCAACCGTTCCTCCGTCTTCCGACAAGCCTCCCATTCATGCACCTGCCTCACAGCCCAAGCGTGATGCAAACGGAGTTCGGTATGAACAACCTATACCGGAACGTGCGCCCAATGTGTCACCTAAAGCACTCGAAAAGCCAGATACTCTTCCGGTAAAGCAGGATGAAAAACGAAAATCAGGCCTTAATGCGCCTAATGCCACTCAATAACCGCCTTTTTTTATGCGTATCATTTCAATCTCCAAATTTTGGCTTTTTTGGGGGATATTCTGCCTATTATCACCAAAGTTCACCCCTGCGCAAACACCTGCAGCCACCTTTTCCAAACAAGTGGCCGAACGCCAAATTGCCCACTTTAAAGACAAAATGGGCTTGAACGAACGAGAACTGGAACAATTCTTAGACTATTACGAAGCATATCAGATTGCAGTCATACGTTTGGACCGCGTCAAAAAGCAGCAATATGATGTCTTGACTACGCTTATTGAAAAAAAAGATGACCTGAAGCTAATAGAGAAACTTGCTTTGGAACTCAGCAGGTTCGAAGAAAAACAGGAATTGGCCCGACAGTCTCTGCATAGACACCTGATTAATACCTTCGGCGCCCAGAGATTTGCCCACTACCTGTTGGCACAATGGGAATTTGGGAAAATTCTGGAGCAAATGCGAAATGATTTTCTCGGACGCCAAAGGGACTCCGAGAAACCAAAGTCATAAGCCAGGCCCAAGTGGTTTATCGAACGGCGATTGTAACACTTCGGTTGGCCTGATCGGTATCCTGGCCCGAGTAAAAGGGCTTTACCGGACGGGAAGAACCATATCCGATGGTGGACAGCCTAATTGCCGGGATTTGGTATTGTTCAACCAATATTTTCTTGACGGACTCAGCCCGCTGCACGCTTAGCAGTTGGTTGGTAACGGAGTGTGGGCCATCTGTTCTTCCTTCGAGGACGATGGTTGGATAAGGCAAGTTATTTTCTTCTGCAACATGAAAGATTTCTTTGATTTTGGCAGCCGTTGCACCCAGCATAAAGGGACTCAACAACGACTTTCCCCAATCAAAAAACACCCCACCCTTTGATAGCTCGGGCAGCATATACTGATACAAATACTGTTCGGGCGAAGAGATGTACTGCGTATCCAAACCATTTACGCCATCAAAAGCCGGAAGGATGACTTGGGCTTGATTCACCCACATTGCATTGGCAACACCAATTGGTTGTAATACCAAGTCATCTGTAAGCCGGAGTTTAAGCCGTATAGGTGGATTGAGGCGTTTCTCCAACCGCCGTAATAAGATTGGTTTTTCTAACGAGGTGAAAGGCGTCCAATCAACATCCAGCCGATCCGGGTTCAGTCCAAGACCCGTCATGTTTTTGGCGGCCACATCTGCTGCCAACGGGTCCTTAATCCCTCGTAGCCGATAGCGCCCCAAACCAGAGGCACTAAACCAATCTTTCTCGGCCTCAGTAATCATATATCCGGGTGTTCGGCGCATTTCGAGGATAAAGCGATTCCAGCGAGTGGTATCGTAGGCAATCAAATAGGCGATTGCAGATACGAGCAGGAGACAGGCACCCCACTTTAGTGCCAACTCCAATTTAGCTGGACTAACACTTTGGCGCGTCGAACGATAAGAGGCATCCAGACACGTCTCTAAATACTGTTTGGACGGCTCAAAGACCGCAGTATCTCCATTAAATGAACGGAACGCCAATTGTTGCTCGAAGTGTACATTCTCTAGAGCTTCCTGAAACAAGGTACGCAGGCTCTCAGGCGGATGTCCTTTCACTACTGCGGCAATAAAGGCTTTGGGGCCATCTTCCATCACAATCGTAAACCCCTCGTATTCCAACGTACTAAGGCCTTCTTTTCGTCCCAAGGAGTCTTTGGCAAAATCTCGCAATGCAGTCAGCATCCCAGAAAACATGTCCGCTTCCATGGCTGGTACATTGCTGGCCCGTACTTCCTGAAGCAAAAGGCCACTTTCGTGATGAATCAGGAAAAGATGCTCTACTCGATACAGCAATATTTTTGCCAGCAACACCTCGTCAAAACTCCTGCCCTGTCGGAAGGCCTCCCAACGCCATTTTAGCCCTTTAATCGAAAAGAAGCTACGGTATTGCTCGTGTTCAGGCCGATTGGTTTCTCCCAATGCCCGTAATGCCTGAGCAATAGACTTGCGGATGGCTGGCCCCATAGAAGGGAATAAGATATCTGCGATCCGAAACCGGTTTTGCGAAATAGATTCTCGGATTGCTTCTTCCACCACAGGCGTAAGACTCCTAACCAACCGATCATCTGTCTGTGCTCGCTTTACGATACTATCAGGCAACAAGTCACCCACTTGGTCCGACGTAATCCCTCGGTGTTCAAATTCCGTTACTCGTTCCTCCAATTTTCGGAGTTCTGCACGCTCTTTGCCCATAAGCAACCAGCGCAACGACTCCAATTCGCTGGGGGAATCGTTGAATGGAAGAGCTGCCTTCTGCTCGACTTCTGAAGGCGTAAGTTTTTTACGAAAAAAGAAAGCCATGCAGGATTAATTCGACGGCGAGAGGGCTTCTGCCATTTGGTTTAGCAGTAACGAAAGTACCTTACGATCCGTTTTGTCTGCCTGCATTTGCGTAAGACGTTCCGCAAGACCTTCAACCGCTTGTGTACGTTGCTGGGTTTCTGTTGTTAGTTTGTGCCCATGGAGGGTGAAGGTATCATCCATCGTGGACTGCATCTCCTCCATAGACTCCCGAAAGTTTCGTTCCATGAGGATAAGGGCTTCACCACGGGCATTCGTTTCTGCCGAGAGCGCCATACGCAATTGGGCCATTTCCTGACGAAAACTTGTCTCAAGCCCCTGAAGCCGTTCATCCATCACCTGGCGGATCTGGGTGGTCTCACGCAATAATTGTTGCTCCAGATCCAAAATTCGCTGAGAGAACTCATTTGATTGTGCCCCAAAAAGAATATCTCTGATTTTTCCTAACTCGTCATGCTGGGGCGATATCCCATTTCGAGACGAAGCTTCCTGTAAATGTTCTTCCGGATGCATAGTTTTTTGGGTTTATCTGGAAAAAAGCAATTCCGTTCGTTGTCTTTTCGCCACGATATCAGGTCTTGATGTAGTAGGTAATTGAATATACTTAAATACTGTAAAAATGCAATATCCAACAACTTATCGTATTTAAGGGATAGACGATTATGATTTAGGCACACTTTATGTACAGGGACAAGTACTGGACTGTCAAACTTCCGGGCAAAGGGTTAAGGCTGCGCTGTGCAAAGAGCATAAAGCGGGCTTAGGTAATAATAAAAATAGTGGTACAATTTGGACCTTTACCACCTTAATTTTATTGATTTAACAACTATAGCATGAAGACGTTTTTTTTATTTATTTATCTTTTCATACAGATAAAAATAAAGCGTCATAGGAAGACGAACGCACAACGAATAGGTGCCATGCAGCGAATGGCCTTGGAAAAGGTCGCCGAGGTCATCAAACGGCAGGTCCCCGCCTATCAAGACCTAAACACAGAAGACGTAGCACCACAGGCCGCGTTTCCTGTACAAACACCCGACGCTTTTGAGCACAACTTTGACAAGGGGAACGCCCTGGGCCTTACCTATGCCCATGCGAGGAAAATTTTGAAACTAGACGGAGCACAACCTCAGACCCACGGATATTTTCGACAAGCAAGACTTTCGGTATCGGATGGGACAGCCGGGCGAAAACGAATCTGGATTCAATCCGAAGAAGAACTCATCACGGAAGCCTTCTCCCTGTTTGAGGTGCTAATACCTGCATTGCCCAAAGGACATGTTCGGATAGCTTGCTTTGTTCCCGGAATATCAGCGTTGCTAACCCCTTTCAACAATCGTTATATAGAAACCCTAGCACTCGCTTGGAATGGACCTACAGAGTCTTTGAAACTGCTCTTGCGGGCATCAAATCCAACTATTTTGATTGCCCCTCCTGCTGTTTTGCGGGCACTAGCAACAGAGGTGATACAAGGCCGGCTTCGCCTTTCTACGGACCGTATCTTTTCTACCGCAGAAGTTTTGACCGAAGAGGAACGGGAGTGGTTATCCCGACAATTCGGAGTGGCCGTCCAGAATATATATTGGACCAACGAAGGTTTTCTGGGCCACAGTTGCCCATTTGGCACCCTACACCTAAACGAAGACCTGTTTTTGGTAGAGCATGATTATTTGGAAACCGATCGCAAGCGCTTCTTTCCGGTTATCACCTCCCTAAGTCGGAGGACGCAGCCACTGTTGCGTTATAAATTGGACGACATTCTTGTGGAACGCCGTATGGCCTGTGCGTGCGGATCCCATCATATGGCCATAGAGCATGTGGGAGGACGCTGGTCTGATGTGTTCTATCTAAGATCTGAAATTGTAGATGACTGGGTCCCTGTTTTTCCGGATACCCTACGAAAAGTCATTACAGGCGGATCTACGGCCATTCAGCAGTATCAAATTCGCCAGATAAGCCCTAATGAAATTGCACTGTATCTAAAAGTGCCAGAAGGCATGTTTGGGCAAGTATCTTGGGCAATCGGGGAAGCATTAAAACGCTTATTTGGCCAACTGGGTGTACGCTTACCGCTGCTTTATTTTCATATTTTAGAAAAAGCGGAGGAGCAAACACTACGCTTTAGGAACGTAAGACAAACGACCCCAATAACAGATTTCGAGGTTAGTATAGAGATGTCTTTAGATTCGCTTTTTGCCCCAGACAAACCACCCGCCGAGGCTGTGTCAAATCCTGCAATGCGGGTTTTGCGTATCTTGCACCCAATCGCTCACAATGAAGGGTTTACAGGAACAGGTGGTTAAAACCCATTGTCTCGTGCCTTCCACACAAGCCGGATAGCGACAGCTCCGACCGAAATGGGTAACAACCACGAAACAACGTTGTTTAAAACATCATACAGGCTGTTCCATACTGAAAAAATCCATTCCATAGTCTTAAAAATTAAGTACTTGATGTCTCATTTCCTTCATCCAACCGAACAAAAAATTTCTGCCGATCCATCGCTACAATGCGCACTTTGCTTCCTGAAGAGATAAACCCACCTTCGGTTACAACTTCCATGCGTTCGCCCTCCACCTCAATAATACCTGTAGGGCGCAATGGCGTTAAGACGGTTCCTGACTTTCCAAGATAATGCCCGCGTTCTCCGCCTTCCAGTTTTGCCAGTTCTTCGCCCGAAAGCAAAGTGGTTTGCAGAATAAACTTATCCCATGCACCATTTTTTTGTGCAATATAGAACAAACTAAAACTTGCTGTTGCCGTTAGACCAAGCGCCGTAATACCACTAAAAAGGCCAAAACCCGTAAAGATGAGGAAAAGGCCAAACGCAAGCGAGAGCAAGCCTCCAACCCCTACCACATTAAGGCCAGGTACAATCCAGATTTCTAACCAGATTAAAAACAATCCCAGTAAGAGAAGTCCGATGGGCAATATTAATTCCATTTCCAGCGCAAGTTCATAAGGTTAGCAGGATAGCTTTAGCGGATTCGGGAGCAGGGTGCGGTTCGGGTTGCTGATGAAGCTATATGACTAAATGATTTACAAAGTACAAATATTCTGACAAAAAAGTACGGCTTAAGGGCCCTAAAAGTTGCGCATTCTTAACGCTCCACCACTACAGGAGCCCCCAGCGGCACCAGTGTCCATAATTCATCCATATAAATATCTCGTAGAGCAATGCAACCCTGTGTCCAATTCATGCGCCTTCCAGAACCTTTTCCATGAATCTCAATCAATCCTCCGAGTGCCGTGTTCATGGGTGGCAATCGAAAGTTGGCGTGTGCTTCCAGAATGGCCCGGTGTTGTGCGGGTGTGATCATCTTTTTTTCTAACCCTCGTTCAGCATCCTGAGGCGTGGGGTAACTAAGGATCATCGCTTTGTAGTATTCACTTTGGGGGTTGAATTGTGCAATATAAAAGGTACCTTCTGGTGTTACCCAATGTTTTTTATCTGTTAGGGTGCCACGTTGTACTTTCATGGTATCTTGAGTATTATGCCCAAAATCTGCCGGAAAAGATTTTATTAGACGGCTTCCTGCAAATACATTCAACCGCCCTTTTGTTTTTTGGGCTTGTAGCCAAATATTGGAGAGCGATCTTGACCTTACATAGGCATAAGAGTTGTCGGCCCTGCGAATATAGTCCCAACCTGATGTACGATTAATCACCCAGACCGTTTCTCGGAATCGTAACGTTCCCTTTGCGGCAGTAGAGTCCCGGTCCAGATACCACTTTGCTTTCGGGGTAATTACGTAATACAATTCTTGTACCTCAACAGGAAGACCTGCGGGCGTTACTTCTTGGGCCAATAGTGACCGTGGGGTAAAACCGAGTAGAGCGATTAGAGATAGAAGATACCAGACGGGTCTATACATGGGCGTTCAGCTAAGGTTGTTGCGTCATTTCACAACGAAAATAACTTGCTTGGCATATATCTTGTGCTGAAATATTAATAGAATTTACGAACAACTTTATGCACAAATACCTTCTTATTTTCCTGTTTTTAGGCTTGGCCAGTATATCGCTGGCCCAAACCCCATTTCGGATCGCTGGGTTTTATTCGCCGGAAGCGCTGTATTCGCGACAATTTGAACCTGCCGATATACCAGCAGACCAACTAACACATCTTTTTTATGCCTTTGTTGTCCCAAAAGACGTAAATGGCGATGGTTACTACGAAGCCGTTTGGGCAAACACCGACGTAATACAACATGCGTTGTTCAGTCGGTCCCTTATTCCACGAGACACCTCCCGTATTGATCGGCGGGGAGTACTACGTCAGTTGGTTTATTTGAAGCGAAAACACCCCCACCTCCGAATTTTGCTCTCGTTAGGAGGGGCTTGTTCCTATGATCAGGCAACTGGTTCTTGTGCTGCCTTGCACGAGCGCTTTGTACAAATTTCTCAACATCCGATCCATCGGGAGGTATTCATTAACACCCTCATGCAGCTCTTTACCAATCCAATGGGAGATGGTAGTATGTCGGGGCTTTTTGATGGATTGGATGTGGACTGGGAGTTTCCAGGAGCCGGAGAGAAGGCGGCTTTTGTTTTGTTTATGCAGACACTGCGTGATAAATTGGATGAGGCAGGAAGCAAGCGAAGAGAACGTTATCTTCTAACCTTTGATGGGCCTGCAACTTCATATTTTTTGCAGCATTATGATGTTCCTGCATTGGCCAAGATTGTGGATTGGGTGAATGTTATGGCCTATTTATACCACATGCCACAACCTTGGAACCCACATACCGGACACCTGGCCCCCTTTGCAGGTAATGTAGCGGATGAACATGGAAGCGGCTATAACATCCAAGAAATGTCGGTTGCGGCCTGGATAAAAGCGGGAATGCCTCCGGAAAAACTTTCCTTGGGCATTCCCTATTTCGGCGTAGGTTATACTGGCGTCAAAGCAGGGAAAAAAGATCCGCTGCCAGGGTTATTCCAGACCTATCACGGCCCTTTGGTTCCCGGTGGCGAAGTACCGTATGCAGACCTCTGGGGCGAGACTCCATCTTATCGGGAAGCATTGCTGTATTGGGATGACTCCGCAAAAGCGGCATTTTTATACCATCGTTCTAAAAAAATTTGGATCAGTTTGGAAACACCCAAAGCCTTATTCATTAAAACCCAATGGGCCAAGCAAAAAGGGCTCGGTGGCATATTTGTTTGGGAGCTAAGCCAAGAAACAAGCAGCGGAAGCGGGCACGCTCCTTTGACAAGAACCATCGGCCTTGCAGCCCGGTCTGTGGCATCGGCTATTCCAGAACAGGGGGTTCTCGTTGAAGCCTGCACCTCCCATGTGCCAACACAATGTACTTTTCGGCTTATGCTCCATCAGGCTGCAGTCGTAGAGATTCTGCTTAAAGGCAACAACGAAGTTATCCAACTACAAAAACAAAAACGCTTATCTCCCGGCTTATACCAATATCATCATACAGGGATCGGGCAGGCGTTGGATGGGTATCGTATAGAAGTATCAATAGGAATACAAAAACAAGTTTTTACCGTGCGACCAGGGGCTTTCAATCGTCTATAATTTCGATTGAAATTTGGTCATAGAAACCCTACATTCCAGTGGGATCTTTTTACAAAATCTTGGGTATTGGGAGTCACCTTCCCGATAGGGTTTCAAGTTTTTCTTATCCGGAAACATTCCGCTATTGTTTTTAATCAAATGGGCATAGGAAACAATTTACATGGTGAAAATCCTTCGGTAGAGATGCCGTCTTTTTCGGGGGGAAATGCCCGGAGTGGTAAATCGTACGAACTACCCGGCGTTCAGATAGACTCCTCCGGAATGCCTACACGTGAATTGCATCCCGAAAGAGGAAATATTCAAAACCCTGTGGTGAACATCAATATCAATCCCCAAAATACAGATTCACACGATGGTTGGCAGCAGTACCTTCCGACAGCACCGGAACCCAAAATAGAAGAAGAAAGCAAGCCCGTTTCGGATGCAGGAATAGAAAGTATTCGTGTTTTTTTTGGATATTTATTACTCATGTTTGGCACTTTTTTAACTATTATCCAGTCTTTCATTTTTTTATTGGGGAAAGAGTCTGGCTTTGGGTTTGGCAGTTTATTTGGGTTGACCTTAATTACTGCGGCAGCGGTGTTGGCTGCGGTTTGGTTAATGCCCCTTCCCAATACCCTGGGCAGAAGCATTGTTACAACAACCACCCTTAGCATTGCTATTTCGTTGATGATGCTCATGGCTGGATCGGCATTGGTGCAAAATGAAACCCATATTCTCACAGGTGGTGAGTCGTTGGTACTCTCTGTTTATCTGGTTTGCTTTAGCATCTATGGCCTCTGGGGATTGGGGGTCTTAGACCGATGATTACTGTTTCAGAAACAAGTCTATTAATGTGTTTCAAGATTTCATCTTAAACGTCCATGCAGGAAAATACACGAATTCGTTTAAACCTCCTAACCACCACCATTCTGCTGGTAATTGGTCTTTTGGCCATGCGGTTGGTCAAACTTCAGATTGTTGACTCCGATGTTTATTCTGGAAAGACCCGACAAAGCAGTATTCAGGAAGAAGTAAGACATGCTGCCCGTGGACTTGTTTACGACCGGAATGGGACGTTGATCGCAAACAACGAGCCTACATACACCATGCAAATAACGCCACGTTTTTTCAAAAAAGAAAAAGCAAAGGTTTTAGCAGAGTTGTTAGGAAAAACAGAACAAGAGCTATTGGCCAAGGAAAAAGAAGCACGCGAATACACGCCACTACGCCCATATGCAGTTTTTAAAGAAGTACCTTTCTCTATTGTTACCAAAATTGAAGAGATGAACTATGAGTTTCCGGGTGTAGATTTTGTTGTGGAGCAAAAAAGGCGGTACAATTCTCCGCGAGCAGCCCACATTCTGGGGTACATCAAAGAGATTTCCAAGGCACAACTCGACCTCAAGAAAATGGAGGGATATCGTCGTGGAGACGTGATCGGGCAATCGGGCATCGAACGATTCTACGAGACCCAGATGCGCGGAGAACCAGGGCTTAGGCTTGTAATGAAAAATGCACACGGTCAAGTCGTCAGTTCTTATCGAGACGGGAAAGAAGACAAAGACCCTATTAGTGGCTATACGTTTCACCTCTCCATAGATGGACGCTTGCAAGCTCTCGCAGAGAAAATGTTACGGAATAAACGCGGTGGATTGGTTGCCATAGATCCCAAAACGGGTGAAATTCTGGCACTTGCCAGCGGCCCCGACTATAATCCCGCCCTACTATCTGGCGCGGTAGATCGTGATGTTTGGATTGGCCTGAACCGAGACCCAAGCAAGCCCTTGTATAACCGAGCCACTTTGAGTGTACAGCCGCCTGGCTCCACATTCAAACCATTTATGTCGCTGATTGCCCTTCAGGACGGAGCCATTACCGAAACGTCCAAAATCTATTGTAATGGAGGATGGGGAACCCACAAATGCATGGGAGTGCATGGTGGGATGGATGTACGAAATGCCATCCGAAACTCCTGTAATACTTTTTATTATACCCTCATGACCCGGTTGAATTTTGCCCGATGGACCAATTGGGCCCATGAATTCGGATTTGGGGTTAAACCGGATGTGGACATTATTGAACGCTCCAAAGGGATCATCCCGGACTCTTCATATTATGATAAAATATACGGCGGACGAAATCGGTGGAAAACCAGTAATTTAGTTATTTTAGGAATTGGGCAAGGCCTCACGGTTTCCCCTCTTCAGTTGGCGAACTATGTGGCAACCGTAGCCAATGGGGGTACAAAACACATGCCTCACTTGGTTCGGTATATGGTGAATCCTGCGGGTAAAAAGATTTATCCAACGATAACTCCCCCTAAAAAGATGCCGATTAAGCCAGAGTTCTTTGCTGCCGTACAAGAAGGAATGCGTCGTTCTGCCATGGAACATACCCGAAATGTGGTCTGGGACCCCAAAGTAAAAGTGGGTGGTAAAACGGGAACAGCCCAAGCGCCAGGACGAGGACGGAAAGACCACTCTGTCTTTATTGGGTTTGCCCCCCTCGAAGATCCTAAAATTGCCGTTGCAGTATTGATCGAAAATGCTGGGTTTGGCGCCACGGCTGCTGCGCCAATGGCCAGTCTGGTTATGGAACTGTATGTGACGGGCAAGATGAGTCGTCAAGGACTGGTCAACTCAGTCTCTGGGGTAAGTAGTCAGGGCTTCGAAAGAAAAGTAGATTGGACCAAGGGGGTAGATACGGTTCTCACAGCGGTTAGGCGCGTTAAAGAAGCGAGCAAAACCCCTGCGGTGGGCTCCACAACCAAGGCCGGACAAAAAACACCTACCACTACCCCTAGCACCCTCCCCAAACCACCAGCGCCCGGAACACAGCAACAACCTATTCCTCCAAAACCTGATACCCGGAACCAAACGCCTGCAACATTGCCCACCGGAACCGGAAATACTGCCCCCAACAGAAGATAGACCTCTTTTTATCCTACACAGCTACCTGATATGCGTCGTTCACTTTGGGAAAATCTTGATTATGCCATTCTGTTTGTTTGGTTTTGTTTGATCTTTATCGGATTAGCGGCGATCTATAGCGCAACCAATGGTCCTAGTGCCGAGATTATTGACCCTCAGATGCGCCAGAACTTTGGTAAGCAACTCGGCTTTTTCTTTGTTTGCATGGTGATGATGGTCGTGGTCATGAGTTTACCCGTTCGGTTTTTCATGAGCGCTGCAATGGGCATCTATACATTTATGATCCTATTGGTGATTGCAGCCCGATTTATTGGAAAAGAAATTAATGGTGCCCATTCTTGGATCATGATTGGCGGTTTTGGACTCCAGACATCAGAGTTTGCCAAAGTGGCTACAGCCCTCGCTTTGGGGTGGGTAATGAGCCGTGCCAAATCCAATACTTGGGATATTAAAAGTGCTGCTACGGGTATTGGATTATTGATTCTCCCAGCAGCCATCTTGATTTTTGTACAAAATGACACTGGAACAGGACTGGTTTTTCTTTCATTGGTTCCGATGGTTCTTTTTTGGAGCGGGATGCCCCTACACTGGGTCTCTCTTATGATCACTCCTGCGATTGCAGGCTATCTGACCATTATCTACGAACCAGCCGCCTTGGTGTTTTCTGGTATTGTGGTGGTGGCTTTGTTTTTTACCACACGCGACTGGAAGTTGATTGCACTAGGAGGCGCTGCCGGATTTGGGACTTGGGGGAGTTTTCAGGTGTTGTATAAATTATTGCTTCCACACCAAGTAGCCCGTATCAAGGCGCTGGGTAATCCCGAAGAATATGCCCTAACCACCGGGTATCAAACGTTGCAATCAAAGGCAGCAATTGGTTCGGGGGGATTTATGGGCAAGGGTTGGATGCAAGGTCTCCAAACCCAAATGGGGAATGTGCCAGAGCAGTCCACCGACTTTGTTTATACCGTTATTGGCGAAGAATTTGGATTTTTAGGCTCTTTTTTGGTTTTAGTACTTTTTGCGATTTTACTGGTGCGACTTATCCGAACCACTTCACGGATCAATCACCCTTTTGCGCAATATTTTTTCGTTTCCACAGTCGGCATTTTCCTCACTCATATCTTGATTAATATTGGGATGACCGTGGGATCTATGCCTGTAATTGGTATCCCGCTTCCCTTTATTTCATACGGAGGATCTGCGCTTATGGCAAATACTGCCCTTTTGGCAATTGCAATGAACTTTCAAATGCGGGCACACGAGTTTCCGGCGCATGGTTACTAACGATGGGCAATGAAGAGGTCTTTCACGAAAAAACGACCTACTTGCAGCACGTTTGGCATCAGAATCACCTTCAGACTTCGCAAGTAATCCATCGCGGGACGGCAATCCGTAGGTTTCAAAATGATTTTTTGGTTACGTCTGCGATATTGCCCCAAAACCCTCCCTTTGATCCATTTCCAGCACCCTCGCCAGAACTGGTTCCGTTCCTGAATGTGATTGCAGAAACCGCCTATTTTGCCTCCCCACAAGTCCGAAGCCTCAAAATAGAGCATCTCTCCAGAAGCCGCGAGATTGATCTTAAGACCCCCGAAGGTTTTCGTGGCCATTATTTCCATACCTTTAATGAGCTTAGGCTTACGCTTAATTGTCGGGTTCACAATGCCCTATGCACTGGCCACGCCACCAACGGTAGCAGCAGCCAAGATACTTTTTTTGAACCTTCGGTAGATCACCTTGTACAGGCAGCACTAACCAATGCCCTCCATCAGACAACTGCGGAGGTACCAGCAAGAGGCGAAATGCCGGTCGTCATGTCGTCTGGATGGAACGGTATTTGGCTTCACGAAGCCATCGGACATCCCTCAGAAGCCGATGTTTGGCAACAATACCCGTTTTTGGGAGACCCTGATGGCCGGAAAATTGCTCCTGAGACGGTGAACGTTATAGACCACCCTACTTTGGAAGGAGCTAGGGTATTTTTACCCTTTGATGACGAGGGTAGCCAGACAAATCCGGTTTTTTTGATCCGTAGTGGATGCTTTGAAGGCCTGCTCACCGATCGAAAAACGGCATTTCAAACAAAACGCCTCGGCATGGCGCGTGCTCGGCGAAGCTCTTTCCTGCACCCTCCTATGCCAAGGATGAGTAATTTGTGTTTGCTTCCGGGAGACAATGCCCCAAGAGACCTATTGATGGGTATTAGAGAAGGCATTTACGTACAAACTGCAGGTACAGCGGTCTTTAACCCGAAACGCCGTATGGTTCAGGTATTTGTAAAGACAGGATTTAAGATACAAGATGGAAAACTCACGACTCCTCTTGCTGGTTTTTGGGTTGGAGGGCCTCCCCACAAGATGCTGAGGGCCATCGAAGCATTGGGGAATGATTTTAAGTTAGAAACCGGGCGCGGCCATTGCGAAAAAAAAGAACAGATTGTTCCAATCTCGGTGGGACAACCATCGGTTAGGTTTTCCTCTTTGTGGGTAGGGCCTTAACCCTCGTATCGGTACACTGCCTGAACGCCTTCTACCGTATAGAGGCGCTGAATTAACGTGTGCAATTCACTGATGTCATGTACATCAACGACAATGGTGCCCTCAAAATATCCGTGGCCCTGATCGCTATTTACCAGAATAGAACGAATATTTAACTTGAGCGACTTTGAAATGACTGTTGAGATATCATTGAACATCCCCAGCCGATCGGTACCAATCACTTTAATTCCTGTTACAAACGTAACGGCTGCATTCTTACTCCATTCTGCCTCTAAAATTCTGTCCGAATGGTTCAAAAGTAAGTCTTTGGCATTTTTGCAATTGGTACGATGAATACGAATCCCACGCCCAGAACTGGTTAGCCCAAAGACCTCATCACCGGGAATAGGATTACAGCAGCTTGCATACTGGATGATCAGGTTCTCGGCCACTTCCTCCCCATTAATCCGTAGAGCGCCATGACCATTTGACTGTGCGGCTCCTAAGAAGCTCTCAAACTGCTTATTATCCACCAGAAAGGTTTCTACGGTCGGGGGCTCCTTTTCATGCCCTTGATCGACACGCTGTTGAACAAAGCGGATGAACTCGTCCGGATCTAATAATTCTGCACCAATGTCGTGGTATAAGTCATAGGATTTATTATATTTAAACTGTCGGACATATTTTTCGAACTGGGCTTCTGTCAACTCCGGCTTAAACTTCTTCAGTTTTTTAGTGAGTAGTTCCTTCCCCTTCTCAATGGCTTTCCGTTTGCGCTCATTGATCCATGCCCTAACTTGAGACTTCGCTTTTTGGGTCACAACAAACTTGATCCAGTCTGAGTTCGGCGTTTGGCGTTTGGAAGTTAGGACTTCCACTTCATCCCCATTTTTAAGTTTGGTTGGCAGCGGGACCATTTTCCCATTCACCTTAGCCCCTACGCAATGCAGCCCCACTTCCGTATGAACCTGAAAGGCAAAGTCCACCGGAGTTGCATCTTTCGGCAGGGTTATCACATCCCCCTTGGGGGTAAGAACATGTATTTCTTCTGTATAGAAATTAAGCCGGAAATCTTTAACAAATTCAGAAGCATTTTCGGAGGCTTCCTGCGAAACAAAAGCATCTCGTACCCAAGCATATAAACTTTCCGATGCATTCTGAGAAGTACCGCTACCTTCTTTGTATTTCCAGTGAGCAGCTACACCACGCTCAGCAATTTCATCCATTTCTTTAGATCGGATCTGGATTTCCACGCGCTTACCCTTTGGCCCCAATACCGTAGTATGTAAACTCTGGTAACCATTAGACTTGGGCATGGAGATAAAATCCCGAAAACGGTCTGGTAACGGCTTGTATTGATCTGTAATTAGTGAATACGCCCGCCAACAATCTTCTTTCCCCTTAGAGGCCCCTCGGTGCATAATGATACGAATGGCATACAAGTCGTAGATGTCTTCCAATGATTTTCCCTGCCGGGTCATCTTGTTATAGATGGAAAAAATACTTTTTGACCGACCCTTTATATCGAAGCTAAAACCAGCATCTGTCAATTCATTTTTAATAGGCTCCATGAACTGGGCAATATATTGATCCCGCTCCTCCTTTTTTTCCTCTAAGCCACGGGCAATGGTATTGTACATCGGACGATCGGTCACTTTCAGGCATAGGTCTTCCAGTTCACTCTTGACTTTAAAGACACCAAATCGGTGGGCCAACGGCACAAAAAAATCCATCGTTTCATGTGCTATCCGGAGTTGGGCTTCTGGTTTTTTGGCTCCAATGGTGCGCATATTGTGTAGTCGGTCTGCAAATTTTACCATAATCACGCGAATGTCGGAGGCCATATACAAAATCAGTTTGCGCCAGTTTTCCGCCCGTCCGATTTCTTTTTTCTCAAAAACCTCGTCTATTTTGGTCAGACCATTAATCACCACAGCCATCTCTTCTCCAAATTCTCCCCGAACCATGTCGAGCGACATTGCGGTGTCTTCTACCGTATCATGGAGCAAAGCCGCTGCGACACTCAGATCATCCACCCGGATATCACTTGCTACAATTTCGGCAACTGCAATCGGGTGGAAAAAAAACTTCTCTCCAGACTTACGTTTATCATGGCGATGTGCCCAATGGCCAAGAATAAAAGCCCGGTGGATGAGATCGGCATCTACCCGCAGTAAGTGTTGCCGACACATGTCTAAAAGAGAAGCTAGCCGCTCGGAAAATACATCGTCTAGCGGCGCTTCTTCCAAGGCTTTCTGAATAGTCGCAGACCAAGATGTTATAGGATGCATAAACACTTTGGGGTAATCGAAGTTCGACGAAACGAAACGGCACAAGGTAATCGTTAGCGCCGATAATGACACTGTTTATTATAGGGCCAGATTGCGGATTTTATACCTTACCTGCACAATTACTGAAATTTTAACCTATTATCAAGAGGTAAGGCTTAAAAAAGGCACAATTTTTACTGTCTTAATAATTCGCCATCACCATACTTCGATTATTCTGGCGCGTTTAGAATCAGGCAGGTATCTTTACGTAGCACAAATGTCTCTTCGGGAAACCGCTATGCCCTTGAATGGGTTTAATTGACCGATCTCTTCAAAAAGGCTCGGGCATAAGAGCATTTCTCGGATGGTTTAACATGAGTCAAAATGAGTACAATACAACTCAATCTTTCCGATAGGTTATCACCAGGGACGTGTGTGGGTCGGTTTGTCGTGGGGCAATGGTTGGCTTCTGGCGGAACTGCTGATATTTATGGTTGTTATCCAACCTCTGATGCTCCCCCAAGTTCTACGGAAGCCTATCGTTATGTAATTAAACTATTCCGGTTCCAAGGCGATGCGGAGCAGTACGATCGTCGTGTTCGACTTTTCGAAAAGGAAGTGTCCACATTAAGGGGGTTGGCAGGAAACATACACATTATCAATGTCTTAGAACATGGTGAATACGTTACTAAGACCAATACAACTGGCCGTCCATTTTGTGTATTACCGCTTATGTCTGGCGGAACCCTTACGAGTTTGGTGCATCACACCCAATTGACCGCAGACCAAACGGTCAACATTGCGCTTGGCTTGGTAGATGCACTTCAGTTTGCTCATCAGCGGGCTATTTTACATTGTGATATTAAACCAGACAATGTGATGTTAGACGACAGCCTGAATCCGATCTGGATAGACTTTGGGATTGCCAAGGAAATAGATACCCGAACGGATGTGGTTTCTGTAATGAGCGAAGTGGGGAATGTAGCTGTTGGTACAGCGCCGTATATGTCGCCAGAGCACTTTGCAGGGCGTCACGCACTTTGCCCACAATCCGACTTATGGAGCATGGGAGTGCTCATGGTACGGATGCTTACCCGTACATACCCTTTTGGTATGCACTTCGAGCAAGTACGGCAGCGGACACTCATCCAACGTTGGGAGACGTTAGGGCAACTACCAGCTTTTAAGGACAGTGGCTTGCCTGTAGATATCTCGAATGAAATGCAGGCCGTTTTGCTAAAGTGCCTACAAGTGGAACTAGAGGATCGCTACCAAACAGCGGTGGAGTTAAAAGCCGATTTGTTGGCCCTTCAACAACATCGTGTCCCATCCTATGCACTACCTGAGCAGGCCGCTATCGCCGAAACAGAATCCATGACGATGGAAGTAACGATGCCTTTGGAGCCAGATCAAGGTGCCAGCAGGCTAACAGAAAAAGAAACCCCACAAGGCAAAAAGATTCTCCGATGGCTTGGACTTGGATTGCTAATAATGGGGGCCAGTTTTGGCAGCGCGATGATGGCAAACCGTTTTTTTGGCAACTCCCCGTCTGAGTTAAACAATACCCAGACGGGGGAGCCAAAATCCACTTCGATGAATCCATTGCGCCCAGATCAAGCCTCAAACGATACGGCCCTGCTTGCCCATAGGAATGTACCTCAAGGCAACCCGGCCACTACACCCCGCATGGATCCTGGTAATCTGGTACGCATTGCCCCAACAAACCCGCCCGTCCTCGACTCCGGCACAAACGCTGGACAGCCAGCCAAAGGTCCTATCCATTCAAGCCCTCAAACAAATGCTTCTCCCCAAACGCCTGAAAAAGTAATGGTGACCTTTGTCCCAAACGTAAATTATGATGCGAGCAAATCGGTAATTAACCACAAAAGCTACAACCCCTCTATGGGGATGGTTAAACCTTTTGAATATTATATCGGTCAAACTGTAGAGTGGAGTATCGTCGGGAATGGCGAGTTTGCCGGAAAAGTATGTACAGGCCGAGAAGTCCTCACCGGCAATAGGTCTTCCAAAATATTTTGGACCCAAAGTTGTCAATAAATTCGTCATCAAAAGGTCGCTGTCTGCAACGGGCCTTAAACCATATACCTCAATGAAAAACCGCCTCTTCAGTGTGTTCTTGCTCTTTTTCTTCGGGCTTTTCTCGCTGGTAGGTGCTCAAAGTACCCCTAACGTTGCACCGAAGGCGTTCAAGTGCCAAGCGCTCAAAATGGCCTTCCAGCACTACGCCTATTCCGAGTTTGAGGAAACACGGGCAGCACTCGCCGAGCTAAAAGATGATACGCTGACACCCGCCTGTAAAGCTGAAAAATACATGTTGATCGGTGCTGTGAATGTGGTTTCATTTATGATGAACCAATCGGGTTCTTTTGAGGAAGCGGACCGTAATTTTGTGATTTCACTTCTTGCAGACCCCTTTCGGGCCATGGATGAAGCCGCATTTCCGCCTTTGCTCATCCGCAAACGTTTCGAGTATAACCGTCAGCAATTGAACCAAGGGGACCTACAAATGGCGTCCTCGTCGGGCGCGGCGGAGAGTGCCGAAGATGCCCTTCGGAGTGCCGAATTAAATGCCGTCCGTTCTTATGTAGGGCAGTATTTTTCGGCAGAGCGCTTTGCTACCATTCTCTCGGATACCGATATGGCCGAGGCCATTCTTTCAGTTCGCCATGCAAGTAAAAGTCGTATAGAAGAAATGATTCGTGATTCATCGGGCGTTACGGTTTCTGCTGCGAATCTGATAGATCGGAAAAGTGTCCTTTCATCGGTCAATCAAAGTGGCGTATTGTTCGACATGGAGAAGCCCTATGTACGTTTAGACCTTACCGAAACCATAGAAGGGGTTGTAAGTCAGAGCCGTGTAGCCTTAACGGGTATTAAAAAAGCCCTGCAAGAAGCTGGTTTTACCGTGATAGACGAAACCATGCCCAATACCGAAGCGCACATTTTGGTCAGAGGCAATGTGGATGCGACAGCCGAGCGAATCGGAATGGGAATGGGATGGGGTGGATGGGCCATTTCCAACCTCACGATGCGGTGGGCAGATGGCAGCAACTATGAGTTTGGGTCTCAAATCGAGAAAAGAGATGGTAAAGGCAAGATGATGCAACGTGAGGCCGCTTTTTCGGCCCTCGAAAACCTAACAACCGCTCTCGCCTCCCACATCAAACAAACCTGTATCTCGGAATGGAACAGCCGCACCCTAAACGGAGCCATACATTTGATTGAGTTAAAGGGTAATTTAAATTATGAAGATTTCCGCCGGATGTTGGTACAACTCTCCACCTTTGCGCTGAACGATCCCTTGGACAACCCACGTTTTGTGGCAGACGGGACGACGCAAATTTACATCCGTTATCGTCCACAAGACGGCGATCTGGCAGACGTGATCCGTCGGGAGGGTTTTTATAACCTGAGCAAGAACTATAAAACCGAGGTTCAGCAAGTTTCGTTTAATCATGTCGTATTAAACGTGAAAGCAGATCTTTGATTCGTCAACAAGCGCTTGTTGCTCCGTATTGTTAAGCCTATGTCTTCGTTATGCTTCAAGCGCTCCATTCGCATTTTTTTTGGGTGGGGCGCTTTATGTTTTTTGTTTTGGGGCTTCGTCCAGGCCCAAGATATTCCCGTGTTGCCCATAGCACCCGATAGTCTTCAGGCGACTCCTCCCCTTCAGGCGGCAGAAGCAGTTCCCGATACGGTACGGATTGCCATATGGCCCTTCCAATTTACTGGCTTGCTCCAGAAAGATTCAGATTTGGTATATGCCAGCGGGTTACGGTTATTACTGGCGAGCTATCTGAGCGCTTATCCTACCATCCGCACCAGCGACCGCGTAGAGATGCAAGAGGTGCTACAATTGGCACAGATCAGTCGTTTTGGTCCAGAAAGCCAATCTATCCCATTAAGTTTTGAAGGGGCTGACTATATCATTATGGGACAATACTTTATGCGAAACCGAACAAGTTTTGCGCATTTAGAAGTTAGGATGTTTTCAGTAAAAAATGGCGCGATTCTTGCACAACGACATTTAAATCTCCCGAGGCTCTCCATAGAGCGGGTTCCTGCTTTTTTACAGGCTTTTGCGTCTGAGGTGGCCAACAAACTCAAACGACCAGAAGCTACCCCTGTATTTTCGGCACAATTACCTTGTAAAAAAGGGGGCCTTCAATGGATTATGCAAGCAGCAGCAGAGCGCGAAGCAGCTTTTGTAATGGACGATGCCACAACAGCCGTTCAAAAGTTAGACAAAGCGCTTATTGCGTTTGAACAAAGCAAAGCCCGGCGTTGTGGTTCAGTTTGGTTGGATCGGGAGATTTTGGAGACACAGCAGATGCGAGAGACCCTCGTGCGCATCCTTGAATCCAATGTCGAAGAACCAGATGAACAACAAAAACCCTAATTCATTTTGGCGCTGGCTCGCAGCCCTCTTCTTTATGGCACTCTTTGCTCAAATGCCCCTCTGGGCGCAAGGCGTTGAGGCCCGGATCAGCTCCCTTCTGGAAACAGCAGATGGTCATCTCGAACGGGGAAGGGCCCAACAAGCCTTAGATGCCTTAGTGCAGGCGGCAACCCTCGCAGATTTACCGGACCCCACCGACTTGCGTGCCCGAGGCACTTCGAAAGGCAGCCCAGATCTATTCGGACGGATTCTCATTTCACGTGCCCGTGCTTATGAGGCTTTAGAATCCTTTGCCGAAGCCAGAAACGACTATCTCGCATTTGTGGCCCTTAAGCCTTCCAGCGAAGAAGCACAAACAGCACGTACACAGATACAGCATATAGACAAACAAGCGATTCGCTACCTAACCAATATCAGCCGACAAAACGAAAATCGGTTGGCACATTTTTACAATCGTGAAGAAAGCCGGTTTACCATTGGGGTTCTTCCCTTTTTGAATCAAACCCAAGAGGCAGATTTAGGCCGGGTTGGGTTTGGGATTTCGGGATTTCTGACAACCGTTTTTGCCTCGCTTGGCCGTTTGACCGATGTACCCTTTAGCACCGTAGAACGCTCGCGCCTCAACACCATTCTTACCGAAGTCAATATTGGCCGTTTTTATGGCGGGGATCGGCGGATTCCACCGCCATCGGTTGGAAAAATACTTGGCGCGGAATTTATTATCAGCGGTCTTGTAAAAACTGAAAATGGCCGACTTATGGTGCAACCCATTGTTACACACGTACCTAAAGACACCTCCTATGTACTTCCTGCACGAAGTGCAAGCGAGAATAACACAGGTTTAAGAAGCCTTCAAGAAGAGTTGACCTTTGCCATTGCCGATCAGATCCAGCGCATTACACGCTTCAAGTACACAAATGGTAGAATGGCTTTTGCCGATGCTGTTGGGACAATCGTGGCCGATGACTTACAACGTTTCCTTATGTTCTCGCAAGGCTTTGATATGGCCGAGGCGGGGACATCGGATCCCGCCGGGCAGATTCTTTCCGACGCAAACATCGGCATCACCGGACGAGATCGGAACGCTGTGGAACAGACCAGGGTAGTGGTTTTACAATCATATACCAATGTCTCGGACATCTTGAATCAAACCGCTGGATTCGGTGGGTTTGCTGGCGGCGGCGGCGGAGCACTTGCTGCAACTGGATCAAATAAGAAGGTGATCAAGGCCATTAACTTCGGTTATGCAGCCACACAACTGGGCCTTTTGTCATTAGGTGCAGCGGGTATCACCGATGGAGATGCCGGTATAGGATCTAACGTAAACGAGACGGGAGATGCCACCAACAAGCCGCCAGGTACGCTGAACCCCGCCAACCAAGCCTTTATTCGGGTGCAAGTGATTGCCCCGTTGCCAAAATCGAATTAACACAACCCTATGAAGCGCCTCCGCCTCCGCGAAAACAGCTCTGGAAGATTGGCTTTCGGCCTGTTTATGTCCGTCCTTGTTGGGTGTTTTCTCTTGCCGCAAGCAACGGCCCAAATATCGCCGGGTACACCCTATAGCACGGCCATCCAACTGTTCAGCCAAAACTGGACGATCACCGAAGGCGATGCCTCGACCAAAATATCACAGACAGTTTTACCAATTGGCTTGTATCTGCCGTTCAAAGATCGGTTAGAAATGCGTTTATCTTCCTCTTATGTAAACTTTCAAAACCAGACGGATAACACCCAGACAACCGTAAGTGGTCTTTCCGATTTAAAAATCCAAGCGGGGTATGCCCTAAACGCAGAACGGCGCATGGTGGTCAATACCGCCTTTAGCCTTCCAACAGGGGTAAGTAAACTGACCGATAAACAGCAAGATGTGGTAACTGATTTTATTGCACCCGATTTATCGGTACGGGAAAACCGGCTGGGCGAAGGGCTAAACGCCGGCGGAACCTTCTCTTTTGTGACAGACACCTCCGAAGAAGGGTTGTTTGGGGGCGCAGTCGGATTTTTGTATCGGGGTTCTTACGAGACCGCCTTGATTAATGCGGACCGAAATGTAGCCCTAAGACCTGGCTATGAAGCGAGTTTGACCATGGCCTACAGCCACACAACCCCCGTTTCGTTTTTCCAAATCAGTCCTACCTTAACCCTGTATGGCGACGAATACATAGACCACGTGAAGGCTTTACGCCTTGGGCCAAAGTTCCAGACACAGGTACTGGTAACCCAGATGTTTAATCATCGGAAAGGATTATTTACAGCTGCTTTACAAGGCGTTTTACGTGGCGAGACCATGACCTTCGAGGAAAACACCGAAATCTTCCATATCAAAAATCCCAATAGTCTAACCGCTCTTGCGTCATTAGACTATAGTGTTATTCCCAAACTTCGACTTACCCTAACGGGTGTAGGACGTTTTATACGAACGCCGGGAACACAAGAAGCAGCGGTGGTAACGGGTTCGGGCCGGAGCAATGTATTCGAGCAAGGTGCTACGATCAGCCTCTCCGTCAGCAAAAGGGCCTCTATAAGCATTGGACAACGGTATATACAGGGGGATGGAATCAATGCTAAATCCGAAGCACGAACCATCAAAGGTTTTGAAATCTTCCTTCGGACATCCATCCGGTTTTGAATGAGGCACTGATACCTTACAGGATAATGACATGAAATATTTCTTTTTAATTGGTTGGTGTGCTTTGGCGTTTATGGCTTCTGGTTGTGATGTCCATCCCGTTGCAGAGGACGCTATGGTGCGTCCCAAACTACGTATCGGATTTGTTGCGCCAAGGATGTTAGATGGCGCTTCTTTGCTAAGCGAGGTACATGCCAAAACACAAGCCATCTGGACCGTAAAATTGACCGTCACTTCAAAAGGTGGGCGGGATTATAGCCCAAAAGAGGCCATTACAGCCGACAATACCACACAAGACGAGGTCTTTTTTGACCTACAACTGCCTTTAGACTCCACCTTTACTTTTCAGGTGGAATACAGTCAGAATGGGCGAACACGCGCACGCGGTCAGACGTTACAGCGCATCTCCCGCGACAACTATACCGTGTATCTGCAAGCTGTTTTTATCCCCGAAAACAACACAACGCCAATTGTAGGCTTTGGGCCTTCTATCGTTTCGGTCAAAGCTAATTCCGGAGAATTAAAAATGGCCTTAATGATTGACGGAACCACCGACCTCATCAAAGCGATTGCGGGTAAGATGAACATAAGCGGTATTGATCCTTCACGCATCCGGTTTAAAAATGCCTTGACCGTGAGGCAGGGTTATGGTGTGGATGTGGCTTGGGCTTTTCCGTCTGGAAAACGTGCGCCCTTTGTTTTAGATACCTTGTATGTCCCGCTTGATACACCTGCCGACATCGAAATAAAATTTCAACAAGGCACATTACAGTTATTAACCAGTCCGAATACTGTCCGATCCTATGCAGTCACCGATGCACGGGTGATCATTAAGTAGCCACTCAACCTTAAGAACCCTTACGACCGTGAATCGCATAAAACGAATATATTCCTTCCATGTATTGGGCATCTTGTGGAGTTTAGGAATAACGAGTTTGGCTTGGGCACAACCCAAAGCACCTGCAAACCTTGTTGTCACGCCTTTAAGCGAAACGGGTATTCAGCTAAACTGGCGGCCCGAAAGCACAGGAACTTCCTTTTTTTTGATAGAACGTCAGTTGAATTTCGGAAACTGGGAAATCCTCTCGGCAAGACCCTCCGGACAAACCAATAGCCATATAGATACAGGCTTGGCCAAGGGAGCTTATTATTGCTATAGAATGTACGCAGAAGGTATCTCTGGTAGGTCTATTGCCTCCGATATGGCATGTGCATTGACCGGAAAACAGGTGGAAGGGACTCCTATTTTGGCCAACATCGCATTGACCGATCCGGTGACCATTGCCATTGCGTGGGCTGTTAACCAAGCTGAAAGCTATCGCTTCCGGGTACAACGGCGAACGCCTACTGGCGGATGGCAAACCATCGCCGAAGAATTGGAAAAAACGGTATGGAGCAATACCGATTTAGACGAATTAGCCACCTATTGTTACCGGGTACAAGGGTATAGACTTGGCACCACCTCCGATTTTAGCGCCGAGGCTTGCCAAACTACTTTTGTACTCACACCCCTTCCGGTAAAAGACCTGATTCTCTCGAACGATTCCACACACCCAGATCAGGCTTTGAAGGCTGATTGGAAACAAGGGGATTTGTTCCGAAATGTAGTTTTTGAAGTCCAAATCCGTCGTTCAGGAACCGAATGGGGGCCGATACAATTGGTCGCTGCCCCTTCCCTTTTGCTAAATAATTTACCCAACCTGACACAATATGAACTCAGGGTGCGGGCACGAAGAACGGTTGGGAGCATCTCCTTAAACTCCGATTGGGTGACATCCGGTTCGGTCAGCACTTGGCTGGCGATTTGGCCAGGGGATACCGATGGCGATGGACAAGTAGGCCCGGCAGACATCACCCGGCTCACGAGTAATACTGTTTATGGGAAACGTACCCCCTTTTCCGGAACCCCCGTTCCCCTCACCTTGGTCTGGGAAAAATTCAGCGTCAATCCTGGAAGTAGTACCGATCTTGCTGCGCTCAGGGCCGATGCAAACCGTGACGGCGTGGTGGATGTATATGATATTTTTCCAGTTATTGCAAATTATGGCCGAAGCATAACTGGAAGTCAACAGACCAGCGCAATAGCCCGCATCACAGAAGACCATCAGGCTGAACTGATTCGTCGGCTGGGAGCGATGCTACTGGAAGAAGAGGCATCGGCTATGGTAGTAAACGATTTAAAAAACCTTCTCGAGGCATGGGAAGCCACTGCCCATGAAGAAACAAAAACGATTGCCCCAACAACGACAGCCCTCTTACCCAATTACCCCAATCCATTTTCCGAAACCACCAACCTAAGTTGGCAATTAGCCGAGGCATCATCGGTAAAAATTCGGATCATAGACTTGCTGGGACGAGAGCAGGTATTGGTGAATGACTCCTCCTACCCTGTAGGTACTCACGAAATAACTTGGCAACCACAAAACCTGCCGTCGGGAACCTATTTTTTGGTATTCGAGGCCAAGAACTACCACGCTGTACGTTCGGTTCAAAAAGTACGTTAAGGCATAATGCGTCTTCTATTTCAACGATAAAAGCCCACTCCCTTAGGTGAGCGGGCTTTTCTTTGCCCTATTCGCAAAATTGACATGTTTGATAGATAGCGTTACATCCTTAACTTATATGGATTATACATTATCCACGATAATCAGACGATTTTATGTTGTATCGTTTTATTGCCCTGTTCCTGCTGATTGGCTTAGCTTCCGGATGTAAACAGGAAAAATACCCAAAGGCCGATCAGGATGAATCTGACCAATATTTCCGACAATCAGGAGACTTTGCCGGAAGCCATATTTTGGTATCATACAAAGGGGCCGAGCGCGCAACCGCCACCCGCGCTAAAGAAGAGGCCCGGAAAACCGCCAATGCCATTCTAAATGCGCTAAAAACAGACCCAAGCAAATTTGAGGAGTTTGCCCAAAAAAACTCGGACGATAAAAATGCTGCTGCCAGAAAAGGGGATTTGGGTTCTTGGCCTGTGGGTGCGATGGTTCCCGATTTTGAGCTCGCGGTACGTCAGACGGGTATTGGCAAGATTCATCCCAAAGTGGTCGAAACGCCTTTTGGCTTTCATATTATTCGCCGGAACTCGCTGCGCACCAAATTTGTGGGTGGGACGGCCATTCTACTGGGTTACAAAACACCTGAAACACCTCAGTTTACCCGTTCCAAAGCGGCAGCCGAAGCACGCGCTGCCGAAATCAAAAAACAATTAAATGCGGCAAACTTTGATGCACTCGCCACGAAGTTTAACGACTTCGAGAAAAAGGCGACGTATTGGAAGCCTTTTACACGACTCGACCAAAACAACAGCGAAGAGATTATGCCCCTCTTCGAGTCACTTAAATACGGTGAAGTAGGCGGGCCTATAGATTTAAAAGGGGTTATTGGTTTTTTCAAGCGCGATAAAATGGTGTTGGTAACGGCTGCACATTTGCTCGTTTCTTGGAAAGGTGCAACCCCCGTACCTGCAACGGGCGCAAACCCGACCATCCGAACCGTAAGTCGGTCGAAAGAGGAGGCCCGAGCTTTGGTGAACCAACTTGTTACACAACTCCGCCAAAATCCCAACCAATTTGAAACACTTGTTTCAACCAGCAGCGATGACGTCATTACCATGAAAACAGGTGGGCAACTGGGTACTTGGTTTTTGGGTGGTGGCTTGCCCGCATTCGATGAAGTCATCAAGAAGGTGCCAGAGGGACAAGTGTTTGCAACCCCGATCGAGACCGAGTATGGATTTCATATCCTGCGCCGGATGAAAGTTCCGGAAATGGCCTTTAAAGACTAAATTAGGCTTTTTTTGCTGTACTAAACTTGCCAGACTCCTTTTGGTTGTTGCCAAAGGGAGTTTTGTCTTTACCCCCCTTGATTAAGAAAGCATTAGACCAAGACGGTTTATACAAAAAGCATAAGCAGATGCCTCCCATTATGCTTAACTTAGGCTCTTTGAAAGCCTTTACACCCACCCAATTGTGCCTCTAAACCAAATCGAGATATGGGAAAAGCTATCGTATCCTTCAACTCTGTGCCGGAAATGTTCTTCCGACTTGCCGAGCATTATGCCAACGCTCCTCAGCCTGCCTTGAGCTTTAAGAACAAGCAGAAGAAAACATGGGAAGACATTAGCTGGCCGGAACTGCGCGCAAACATTGAGGCCGTAGCGGCCTATTTATATCACAAAGGCGTCCGAAAAGGTGACCGTGTGGCCATCCTTTCGGAAAACCGACCGGAGTGGACCATCACCGATGCAGCTACACAACTACTGGGCGGAATTAATGTCTCTTTATATACCACACTTCCAGCTTCCGAGGTGGCATACATCCTTAAAGATTCTGGCAGTAAAGTCTTTCTGGTTTCCACTGGTATTCAGCTAAGGAAAGCAGAAGACGTTTTTGAGGATTGTCCGGAGCTAAAAGAAGTTATTTCCATGACCGTTCCTAAAAAAACCATCGAGTATGTCTCGACATGGGCCGATGTAGTTGCGCAGGGAAAGACGCTTTGGCCCCAATACAGCAACGAAATAATGGCCATCATGCAAGGGCTTACCCCCAATGATATTTCTGCATTAATCTATACTTCCGGAACGACCGGAAACCCTAAAGGGGTTATGCTTACACACGAAAATTTTTGTTCCCAAGTAGAAGCTTGTTTACCTAAAATCGAAATTCTGGAAGGAGATCTTCATCTTTCGTTTTTACCGCTCTCCCACTCTTTTGAACAAACAGCAGGATACCATGCTCTTTTAGCCGCTGGTGGAAGAGTGGCCTATGCTGAAAGCGTAGAGGCCGTCATTAATAACCTATCAGAAGTACATCCTACGGTCCTGATCTCGGTACCACGTGTTTTTGAACGGGCCTACAACGTAATCATGAAAAATGTGGAGGAAGGCTCGCCAACCAAAAAGAAAATCTTCGCATGGGCGTTGGCAACGGGCCAAAAAGTAGCCGATGCCCGTGGTGCAGGCAAAAAACCCAATCCGATATTGGCTGCCCAATATACCTTAGCCACCAAATTAGTCTTTTCCAAGATACACCAACGTTTTGGCGGACGTGTTCGGTTTGCCATTTCGGGCGGTGCAGCGCTTCCGGCACCAATTGGTAATTTCTTTAATGCTGCGGGCATTCCGGTTATTGAAGGCTATGGACTCACTGAAACAGCACCTGTTCTGAGCATTAACCCGATGAACAGCCCACGATACGGCACCGTCGGGCATGTAATCCCAGGAGTTACCGTGGCTATTCAACGGCTCTCGGATAACAAAATTATTGGGGCGCTTACCGGAGAAGATTATCCCAGTAACCTTACAACCGAAGAAGGTGAGATCATCTGTAAAGGCCCTAATATTATGAAAGGTTATTGGAACAACGAAAAAGCAACAAGTGAAGTTATTGATGCCGACGGTTGGTTCCATACGGGCGACGTAGGTAAGTTCGAAGACGGGTATTTGCGCATTACCGACCGAATCAAACACATGCTCGTATCCAAAGGCGGCAAAAACATATACCCCGGCCCCATCGAAGACCGATTTAAGACCAACCAATTGGTAGATCAAATTATTGTCATTGGCGAAGCCCGGGAATTCCTAACGGCCTTGGTGGTTCCGAATATGGAAAATCTTTCCGCTTGGGCTAAGAACAATGGCGTATCGGTAGCACAACCCTCCAGCCTGATTACCCACAAAGCCGTTCAGGATGAGTTTACCAAAACGTTCCGTGAATACTCAAAAAAGGCCGCTTCGCATGAAAAAATTCGAGACTTTCGCTTTATAGAAGAGCCGTTTAGTGTGGAAAACGGCATGATGACGCCTACGCTCAAATTGAAGCGAAAAATCATTGAACAGCGTTATACCGACCTAATAGACCAAATGTATCAGGATGTATAAAAAAATCCACTGCATAAAAGCCTCATGCGTCTTGTATGAGGCTTTTGCCTTATATATACAAAAGGGCAACAATTGTAAAATGGATGAGAAGCACGGAACCCCTTGAAAGCGTAGGGGTATTGGAAAAATTTTTGCTTTTAAACCACAACTATTTATGGACTACCGTGCGTTGGAAGGCGGACTTCGTCGGATGCTGGATCGTCTCCATACCGAAGGAACCGCAACCAAGAATGCCGATGCAGATGCCTTTTTGCGCGAAAGCAATAATGCTAAGTTATTGGGTATGCTATTTGATCAGCGCATTTTGGCAGAAGTGGCCTTCATTGGCCCTTTAAAGTTACACCAACGCCTGGGGCATTTAGACCTGCAAAAAATCGCTTATATGGCACCCGACACCTTCAACCATATTTTTGCGATGCACCCCACCGTCCATCGGTTTTCCAACAAAATGGCGGAGACTACGCAGAAGGTGGCTCATATCATTGCCACCGAATATGAAAACGATGCCGCCAACATCTGGCAAGAGGCACCCGATTGGGCTACGGTTACTAAAAGGCTTCGTCAATTACCCGGCTTTGGCACTGAGAAGTGCATGAAATTCCGATATGTCTTACACTATTTTGGTGAAAGAACTTTTCAAAAACCGTAAGTTTGGCCGTTCATCATACTTGTACTTTTGATTCCCCCCATCCTGAGTGACATCTTACGGTTTACATGTATAAACAACCAAAAACTTCTTCTCCAACTTTATGGCGGGCGTTCCGTTTGGGTTTATTCCAGACAGGAGCGGCACTCACCGACCTGCTAACCTCTGGAATCTGGAACCGTGTCTTAATTTCTGACCTAAAAATGATGGCATGGCCTGTTGCCTTGCTCTCTGCACTTAAATATCTATTGGTTCCCATGACGCTTTGGATTGGACATTGGTCAGACACCAAGCCTATTTTCAAACGATACCGCCTGCCCTACATTTTCATGGGCCGATTACTGGTGATTGTGGGTTTATGTTTTTTGCCCCTCTCCGTCTCTTTGCTGTCCGAAGGAGACTCCTCTGGCTGGATCGTGGCGTTTTTTGCGATGCTACTTTCGGGGATTGGGAGTACGGCTTCAGGAGCACCCTTTTTGGCATTGGTGAACGACACCTTTCCATACCACAAGCGCGGAATTGCTATTAGCATTGTCGAAACTTTTTTGATTGCCAGTTTTGCCATTTCACCGCCCATTTTGGGTAAGTTTTTACCACACTACCATCCTGAGGCATTTACCAATCTGACCTATGGTGTACTGGCCATCGCCGGATTCCTTTGGTTGGTCGCATTGTGGGGTACCGAACAACCCAATACCCGTCCGGCTCAATCCAATCTGGAACCACAAATTCCTGTCTGGTTCCGAATACAAACCATATGGACAGATCCGCATACGCGGCGCTATGCCTTTTTTGTTGCGATTTCCGCCTTTTTCGCGTTTATGCAGGATGCCATGCTGGAACCTTTTGGGGGAGATGTTTTTGGACTTGATGTAGGAACGACCACACGGTTTAATGCATGGTGGGGAACAGGTGTTTTACTGGCCATGGCCATCACGGCCATACTTACCCGTAAATGGCCCCCTCACTACCACCTTAATACCACTGCTATTGGGCTTGCGGCAATGGGTTTGATGATGAGCATGATGGGGTTGGTTGCCTTAATGCGAATAGATTCAATTTTGTATCCAGTATTGTTTCTATTCGGCGTTGGATTTGGGCTTTATGGAATTGGTGGGTATAATTTGTTGATTTTGTTTAATACCGATGATAAAGCCGGCATATATCTTGCTCTTTGGACGGTGGTTCAGCTCTTGTCTCGTGGTGCTGGCATATTGGTGGGAGGGATTATGCGGGACTTGGGATTTGCCATATCTGGTAGCTATACCATAGCCTATGCCCTGCTTTTTGGTTTAGAAGCAATGGGTTTGTTTGCAGCCCTCTACATGCTCCGGAAAGTCCAAGTAGAGCCATTCGTAAAACGCTAACCACAAGCACTATTTCCCAGCCAGTCTTACCTCTTTTTAAAGGGCTAAAGCGCCGCTTGAAGGACCTCTAAGTTCAAGCACAGACATACCCCAAACAAAATTCATTCTTCAGATATGCCTGCCCAATCTAAGATATGACGTGGCACCATTGGCTCACCCGCAAAATAAGCAGCAGGCTGATTGGCCGTTTTGGCCCAACGATGTAACCAAGAAATGCCCTGACGCCCCGAAAAGGTGTCTTCCGACAGATAGACCGTGTCCTTCAACGCCACTTCGAGCCTCACGAACGTGTATGACAACCGTGTAAACATCTGCAAGAGGCTGTCCATATGATCAGCGTTTAAAGCATTCGCATGGAGAAGAAGGATCTGTGGAATGGCACGTCCAAACATTTTATGGCCCATCTCTTCAAAATATAGGGTTTTCGCTTCCATATAGCGGATATAATCGGTAGCGATTGTTTGCATGGCTACGTAGTCCTTCTCTTGCATACGAAGGTGGTACGCATGAGCAAATATCCACTCACCGTTGTCAATCGTTACAGGCGCCTCGGTGTACCCGTTGTTTTTCAGATAAGCAGCCAACGCAACCACCTTTTCTGGTGTATTGCCACGATGCAGATATGGGTGACGAAAAAAACGATAGGGGCGGTTAGACGCTTCCGAAAGTGGCCGAGAGATGGTTTCTCCTTTTTGGATATCGGCGATAAAAGCAGCGGTAGTCATATTGTTATAATCCCCATGCGAGAACGTATGGTTGCCCAGTTCCAAGCCAGCCGAAAGCCATTTCTGGAGGAGGGAGACCCTTTCCGGCAACAAAATACTTTTTTCGTACAATTTGTTCTCATTCACAAATCCAATGGCAGGCACTTGATTTTCGGCCAAGCACTGCACCAAGCGATCGGTCATGCCACGCATTATATCCGGATCATAGGTTCGGGTAAAAGGCAAATCATCCAGCGTGATAACCAGTTGTTTTTGGGCAACCAAAGGTCCCGTAATCCCCAATAAGAGCCAGATCAAAACTATTTTCCGCATTTGTTTTCGAGGCTTGTTACAGGTATGACGTTTATAAAGCGGTGATCGTTACCCCAAAACCCACACCAGAAATCGTATATTTTTTCTTTATACAAATCCACCCCTGTACGGGTTTTGCCTATACAAACTACCAAAGGCTTTGCATTGAATATTTCTTAGCTTTCATTTACCACCTTTGTTCCTTCTAACATTCCCTAAAGGTCATGAACCGTCGTCAATTTCTTGTACAAGGCGCAACTTCCGTTTGTATTTTACCTTTTGCAGGCTGGCAAACCGCCTTCACCCCTCAAAGAAAAGAAGTCGTCATTCTGGGCGCCGGGCTTTCTGGTCTGTATGCGGCATTATTGCTGCAAGAGGCAGGATACACGGTCACGGTTTTAGAAGGCAAAGACCGGATCGGTGGCAAGGTGTTTACACTGAATCAGCTAAACGGAAAACCAGAAGGTGGCGGATGGACCATTGGTGATCATTATACCCGGTTCCGGAGCCTTGTTGAACGGTTTAAACTTACGCTATTGGAATTACCTGTCGTTGCAGGACCTCCCGGAACGTTGTTTTTTGTGAACGGACAACGGGTTGCTTTACGAGACTGGTCTATGGCCAAGCCCAATCAACTTTCCGATGGAGAACGTCAAACCCCGCCACCCGCTTTATTGGGCAAGTTCATCCGATCACATAACCCACTACAACATCCGCGAGACTGGTTCGACAACCCACACCCCAACTTAGACATCTCGATAGAGGCATTTTTACGCAAACAAAAGGCCTCCAAAGAAGCCCTCCGATTGATGCGTGTGGCCCCTAATACGAATGACCTTCACAAAACTTCGCTCTTGTGGGCCATGAGAGATGATGAACGCCGGAAACGCCATTCGGGCGACCGATTTTACCGGATCGAGGGGGGAAATAGCCGTTTAACCAATGCCCTTGCAGCGTCATTGAACCATTCGGTTATGTTGAATAAAATTGTTCAGAAAATTCAACAGTCAGAGGGCAAGGTATCGGTCACTTGTACAGACGGCTTGGTAGTCAAGGCCGATTATGTCATCTCGACGTTGCCCTTCTCGGTTATGCGAGGCTTAGACATCAAACCTTTTCCACCTGTTTTGCAAGCAGAAGCCATCCAACATTTACCCTATACCGCTATTACCCAAGTCTATCTTCAGGTAGAGCAACCATTCTGGGCCGATGATGACTTTCCAGTCGCCATGTGGACAGACACGGCGATCGAACGGGTTTTGCCCATTACCAACGAAAAAGGACAGATTAGCATGTTGGTGGTTTGGATGGACGGCAAAAATGCACTGGCCTTTGATAAACTTCCACCGGAAAAACAAGCAAAACAAATCATAAATACCATAGGCGCGATCCGGCCCGCCACACGCGATGCACTTACAGTGGTCCATACCCAAAGGTGGGCCCGTAATCCGTTTGCACTGGGCGCTTATTCCCATTTTGCGCCAGGGCAAATCACCCGCTTCGCCCGCCAGATGGCCCAACCTACTGGAGCATTGTACTTTGCCGGAGAGCACACCGCCATTGAAAGCCCCGGAATGGAGGGGGCATTAGAGTCCGCAGAGCGGGTTGTCCGGGAACTAATGGACGCTGGTTAACACATAATCGCCAAATCAAAATTAACGTAAACATGAAGAATATCAATCTTTTACACGGGCTTATAAACTTTGTGCAGGGTAAAAGTATCTTTCTTGAAGGCATCATCCCATCACCAACCATTGATGTAAATCCATGCAGACCCCAGTACAAACACCCGAACCAGAAAAAACCAGCGACTTTCCTTATCGCACGTTTTTGATAGATCCAGCGGCCCATAAACCAAAACCCAACGTAGTGGTAACCCGAAAACCATACCCCACTTCGGCCCCCAACCTCAAAACCCATCTTCGCTATCTGGCGCTGATGGTGATTGGTGGCGTATTTTTGTGCATGATTATCTTGCCCGGAATTGTGGTAAAGATCTTCGCTTCTCTTGGGGTAGTTTTTGCAGGAATGTCTATCGGGATTGTTTCTTTGGTCACGTCCCAGATGTACCAAATGCGCCAGACTTACGATGTATATCAGCCTACACACATCGAAGAAAAAACCCTTGCGATGCTGGCTGGCCTTCAATAAGCGAGACAGAAACGTTTTCGGCTAATCCACATGGTTTTGGGTTTGGATTCACTGCTGGATCGCCCTATTTTTGTGATCTATTGTATCCGAATTCCACATAACCATGCAATATCACGCTACCTCTGGCTTTTATTTAAATCGAAAAGCCTATTTCATGCGCCTTCTCCGGATTGGAGGTGTTTTGCTTGTTGTGCTCATTGCTGTTACGGCAATTGCACCCCATGTTTTTGTATCGCTCTTGATGTTCATTACTTCTGGGGTGTTGTTTTTTGCTTTGTCCATTTTTTTCCGTTCTCGAGACATGGCACATCTCGAGATTTTCAGAAATCCGGAAGGTCAGTGTGAGTTAAATTTTAATGCCTTAGATTTCTCCGTCGCTAATCCGAGTGTGGTGTATTTCGGGGTTTCGGACAAGCCAGACGGAAAGCGGTTTTTGTGCTTGGGTATTCCATCCGGAACCCGCATGGCCATCTTGGAAGAAGAGGTCGTGATGGATACACTACTCCCCGATGTTCCCAAGTTTGAACTTCCCCCCTCGACTACTGGGAAACCCCTAACCTTCCAGAGCCGAACTTCGTATCCAGGCGATTTGCGTGAAGCAGCGTTGACCCTTGGTTTTATCTAAATTCGTAACTGGTTAGCCTGCGGGGCCCCGATACTCTGGGATACCGCCAGATAGCACGGTATAGAGTTCATTGAAAGGATTGAATTGGAGTTTTCGGACAGTGGAGATAAAGGATTGAATACGGGCATAGATTTCCGCTCCG
>JAEUSQ010000031.1 GCA_016788705.1 Bacteroidetes Order II. bacterium | reverse complement strand
CATGTTCTTAACATAGTCCGCGTGACCAGGGCAGTCAACGTGCGCATAGTGACGATTCGCCGTCTCGTATTCCACGTGCGCCGTCGCAATCGTGATACCACGCTCACGCTCTTCCGGAGCATTGTCAATCGAGTCGAAAGAGCGGACCTGAATGCCCGGCGTGTGCTTCGCCAATACCGTCGTGATTGCTGCCGTAAGCGTCGTCTTACCGTGGTCAACGTGACCAATCGTACCAACGTTCACGTGCGGTTTGGAGCGTACAAAAGTCTCTTTTGCCATAGCTGGAAATCTTTTAAATATTGGAATTTATGTTCATTAACACACAAAAGGTATAGCAAGAAAATTTCCTGCTATACCTAAGAGCCACCTCTGGGAATCGAACCCAGGACCCCTTCCTTACCATGGAAGTGCTCTACCGCTGAGCTAAGGCGGCTTATTTTTGGAGCGGAAGACGGGATTCGAACCCGCGACATTCAGCTTGGAAGGCTGACGCTCTACCAACTGAGCTACTTCCGCTTATAAAAATAAACACGTGGGCGGAGAAGGATTCGAACCTCCGAAAGCTTAGCTAGCAGATTTACAGTCTGCCCCCGTTGGCCACTTGGGTATCCGCCCATAATTTAATGAACACCTTTAAAAGGGGAGCTGGCAATCGGACTCGAACCGATGACCTGCTGATTACAAATCAGCTGCTCTACCAACTGAGCTATGCCAGCATTTTTTAAAAGGACTTTAAGATAATGTGGAAAAGCGCCTTGTGTCAACCCCTGACTTCACCTTTTCCATTGTTTCATATTTCAGCCATACTCATGACGCGCTGGTGAAAAAACATCCAGAAAGGTACAAGCAACGCGTGCATATCCTCCATGTGGTACATGCGAAGGAATCACCACCATATCACCAGGACCCATCTCCCTCTCTTCATCGCCCAACCGAAAGACAAATGTGCCTTCCAGGCAAACACCAATTTGCTCATGTTCGTGGGTATGTAAAGGAACTTCCGCAAGTGGTCCCACTTCCCACAAAACCATAGACATACGAGCACCATGCACCATTTTTCCATCGTATCCGGTAAAAGGGTTTATGGAGGTTTGAGCACTTTTAGGAAAAAAAGGCATATAGATATTAACCCTATAAAAACTATCGTGGAAGGGCAGTACCCTATAGAGGTGACAAGAACTGAGTACTACCCCTTCCGCCGATATGACTATTTGATACAATGTTATATCAAAAACTTTATTTGGCTCAGATCAAAAAAGTTGTGACAAATACACTTTTTTAATAATGTGCAAAATAGGAAGCAACAAATCAAAAAGCAACAAAAAAAAAAGAGGTTACTTAAAATTAATGCACCTGCATGGAGCATTTAGTATAAGGTAAGAACAGATTGATAGATGAGGGTTCCCAAGTGATCAGCGATTCTTTGATTACCAGAAGGCATAAGTTGAGTAAGGAAAACATAGACTAGTTTTTCTTTAGGATCAATGGTATAGATTGGGTAATAGGCACTTCCCCAACCATACGCATGGGCTGTTCCGATACGGTTTCCACTTCCGGATTGTTCATTCACCCAAAATCCAAGTCCAAAACCCTGCTTTCGCCCCCAACCAATGGTGCTATACAGGTCGCCCACCTGATTGGTGCGCATCATCTCTACAGATTTTGGTGCCAGTACCTGAACACCATCTAATGATCCATTATTCAGGAGCATCGAGATAAAGCGTCCATAGTCATGTGCTGTGGAAATAAGGCCTGCACCACCAGAGAAACATTTTTTTGGTCCATTCAGGTATTGGGTATTTGCATTGTCTTCCACCACCCGGAGTCCATCATCAAAGAGTCCATAGACTGGTGCAAAACGTCCGGCTTTGCTGGAAGGCAGCCAGAATCCACTATCCTTCATACCCAAGGGATTAAAAATCTTCTTCTCAAAAAACTCATCTAACGACATACCGGAGGCTATTTCGACCACTCGGCCCAAAACATCTGTAGAGTAGCCATATACCCAGGATTCACCAGGCTGAGCTTCCAGCGGCAACAAAGCCATTTTTTCCACTACGTCCCCAATTTTTTCGTTACGGTCTGCAAAAAACCACCCCGTAATCCCCGCAGCTTGCCAGGCTTCTGTTCCAACGCCCCAGCCATAACCCAATCCAGAAGTATGGGTCAGGAGTTGGAGCAGGGTAATAGAACGGTTGGCAGGTTTTGTTATGAACTTATGAGGTGCTGTTTTATCTGGATTGGGATACGCCACTTTCATGTCTTTAAATGCCGGAATAAACTTATGAAGCGGATCACCAAGATCGAGTTTCCCTTCCTCATTCAGGATCATAATGGCGGCGGTGGTCACTGCTTTAGACATAGAGGCAATCCGGAAGATGGTATCTTCTCGCATGGGGATTTTAGCTGCTACATCCGCCATCCCATATGCTTGGTATCGAACGGTTTTCCCCTCCCGTGCCACAAATAAAACCGCACCCGCCAAGCGGTTTGCTGCAATTTCCCGCAAGATCAGGCTATCAGTACGCTGCAATCGGCTTTCATCCATACCCACCATTTTCGGATTGGTGAGGTTAAAGGGTATCTGGCGGTTTAGAGTAGCAGGTTCAACTCCCGAAGAAGGAGCCTTATTTTTGGCTGTGGCACCCGGCGTGGTTTGTGCCTTCGAAACGCCAAACAGCAGCAACAACAACAAAAAGGATAAAGCGTATTTCATGTCCGTTTGATAGGGTTAGAAAATCAGATCAGGCCTCGGGCTTTTAGCTCTAGGTATTTATTAATCGTAGAGACCGTAAGGTTTTGAGGTGAGGTAAGGATGGTGTGAATGCCATATTGTTTCAATTCCCGAACCACTTCTCGCTTCTCGAATCCCACTTTCTCGGCAATGGTTTGTATGTAGATGTGCTCTACATTTTGGTGCAAGGCTTCTGTGAGGGCGCTCAGTTCCGTATTCTCAAAAAAAATAACCACCACCAGATGCTGTTTGGCCAATAATTGCAACTGCCGGAGCCGACGTTTCATGCCTGAAAGCGACTCGAAGTTGGTATAAAGTAGTAAAAGGCTTCGCTGATGGATGTGTTGTCGGGCGTAGGCATAAAGTTTTTCAAAATCAGATTCTTTGAAATCGGTTGTCAGCCGATAGAGTGCATCCATGATCCGTTGAAGGTGGATTTTTTTCCGATCGGCTGGCAGAATCAAAGGCTTTTCATCTGAAAAACATACCAAGCCCGCTTTATCCTGCTTAAGCATGGCGATATTAGAAATGACCAATGTGGCATTTATGGCATAATCGAGTAAACTCATCCCCTCAAAAGGCATTTCCATATTTCTCCCAAGATCCAATACACTAAACACCTGTTGGGCTTTTTCTTCTTCGTATTGGTTTACCATTAGGTCTGCTCGTCTTGCCGTCGCCCGCCAGTTTACGGTTTTAGGCTCGTCACCCGGAACATAGGCCCGAATTTGTTCAAAGTTGGTCGCACGTCCTATACGCCGAATACGTTTTACACCAGCCTCGGTGAGTCGGTTTGAGATGGCATATAACTCAAACTGCCGCATTTGCAAGAAAGAGGGGTACACGGCTACGTTCTCTTCCTTGGCTAACCGGAAACGACGTTGTACTAGTCCTAATCGGGTGGTGGCTAATACATTCAAAATGCCAAAATGGTAAACCCCTCGACGCACTGGCCGAAGGGTATAAGACCACGCCTTCTCTTCGGCGGCAGCCAATGAAAAACGGTTGTTAAAATACCGTTCTTGAAACTGAAAAGGCACTTCGTCTATCACCTCAAGATGCACCCGAAAAGCATATCCGTTGCGTATAACCAGACCAATTGTGTTGGCATCCCCATTCGAAAACCGCTCCGGAAGTTCACGCTCACCAGAAACGGGCCTTGGGTTTAGGTACAACACAAGCGATTCCAGCAGCACCAGACCCAGCACCAATATTAAAGCCACCCTACCTAGAATGGCCAAAGCCAAAGTAAAATGGCCCAACATTAAAACAACCACCACAACGCCCAGCACCAAATACAAGCGATTGGTGAAAAAGGTATCACGAAACGCGTTCATACGCCAATGGGGTGCCAAGCAGTTTTGAACTCTACAAATGGTAATACAGCATAGAGGGACTGGTTGTCCACTTGTTGCCAATCGGTCTTCCCGTTATCTTTTCCAAAATGGATGCGTTTCATATTGGCTGCGGCCAATTCGGTTATCCGTTTTTCTTCCTCAGCCGAAAGGCCAAATCCGGCAAGGGCATTTATGTCCATATGATTTGCCATTGGGGTGATCAGTTCCTCCCGTTGGCCTGTAAGAATATTGACCACGCCATTGGGCACATCGCTGACGCCGATCACCTCTGCAAAATCTAAGGCTGAAAGAGGAGAAACCGAATCTGCAACCAAAACCGCCGTATTACCAGAAAGAATAACGGGCATCAGCACCGAGACCAATCCGGATAGCGGTGAAGAGGCAGGTGCAAAGAGGGCGACGACCCCCGTTGGTTCGGGCGTGGTAAAGTTAAAGAAAGGAGCCGCCACAGGATTAACACTGCTGAACACTTGGGCATATTTATCGGCCCAGCCAGCATACCAAAAAACCCGATCAATCGCTGCATCTAGTTCGACAACGGCCTCTTCCTCGCTAAAATTTAGCCATTGCGCCAAAGATTCCTCAAAACCTTTACGGCGCGTTTCGAGCATTTCGGCAATCCGGAAAAGGATTTGGCTCCGGTTAAAAGCCGAACGTTTTGCCCAGCCGTTCTGCGCTTTTCGGGCCGCAGCAACCGCCTCCCGTACATCCTTGCGGGAGGCTAGTGGATATGTTGCAATCACCTTGCCTGTTCCATCGGTTTGGGAGCTTACGTAGCCACGTTCGGAACGAACATAAGCTCCATTAATTAACATCTTATAGGTCTTGGGCACTGAAAGTCGGGGCATGGTTTACATGATTGGTTTTGATTTTGGAATATAGGTACAATATCCATAGTTTCAAATATCCTGAATTGTTATGCCCAAGCATCTTTTTCACCCCCCTATGAAAGAAAGTTTATACATATCGGCCATCCAGACTGATCTTCACTGGGAATCTCCGGAAAACAACCGGAAAATGCTGGATGAGCACCTTTTGGGGATAGACTCGGCCACGGATGTGATTGTATTGCCAGAAATGTTCACAACGGGATTCTCCATGAATCCAGCGCCTTATGCCGAGCCACCAGAGGGCCCCACCCTTGCATGGATGCAGGCCAAGGCACAAGCCTATAACGCTGCACTCACGGGCAGTTTCATGGTATGTGATGAGAACCACTTTTATAACCGCCTTTTTTGGGTCTTTCCGGATGGACGGTACCAATCATATGATAAACGGCATTTATTCAGGATGGCTGGAGAAGAACAGGTTTATTCGTCAGGAAATAAGCAATTAATTATTGAATGGAAAGGCTGGAAAATATGCCCATTAATCTGTTATGATTTACGATTTCCGGTATGGAGTAGAAATCTTGGGCTGGCGTACGATCTTTTAATTTATGTGGCCAACTGGCCAGCGACGCGGTCTTTGGCTTGGCGTGCCCTATTGCCTGCACGAGCCATAGAGAACCTATCCTATGTTGTTGGAATTAATAGAATAGGTCTTGATGGCAATGGAAAAACATACCAAGGAGACTCGCTGATTTCAGACTACAAAGGCCAGATTCTTTGGGATGCGGGTAGAACAATGAACAGTGTCACCTATCCCTTATCTCATACCGCACTTCTGGAATATCGGAATAAATTTCCTGCTCATTTGGATGCCGACCAATTCAATATTTTTGTGTGATTTGTTTTAAGAAAAAATAAAATTGTATTTTTTTCTTAAAACGCACCACAGGCACTTGCTTTTATTAAATCGTTTTTTTACTTTCAAGCCGTTCCCACACATAATGTTCTTTCCCACTATTTCCCTAATAACCAAAATGACCCAACAAACCAAAAGCATGCGGCTCATGTTCGTATGCGTGGGGTTCGTTGCGATTCTCATGCTGATCGTCTATTCGGCATAAGTTGCGCGTTCCACAATCAATTTGTTTTGTCATTTTGAAAGTTGTTCCTTATTTCCCTCCATTGTTTCAAAATTACAAAAGCCCCTTCGGATTTACCAAAGGGGCTTTATTGTTTTCCGTTTTTGGAATCAGTCTTTTACCCAAATCATCGCTGTTGTGGCTGGCACGGTTATGACCTCAGGCACCTTACCGCCATTGAGGGTTGCACTGGCTCCTTTAAGACCGTTCACAAAATCCACTTGCTGGCCATCTGCAATCAATCGCCAGTTTCCTGCAGGAAGTGCCTCTATTTGAAAACGATTCGCCACTTCCGCCGTATTTACCAAGACCAAGACATTCGCTTTCACAACATATCCAAGTAGGTACGGATTTTCGGGCTTGATGAATTGGTAATAGTTGGGTGGAGGAACTTTCCCCCCAAACCGAAACACCTTCCCTTTTTCGCTAAGCCTAAATCGTGTAAGACCCTCCCAATAGGCCTGCATCCCCTTAAAGTCACAATTACACGCCTTATCATCTTTGGGAGATTTACCCACATTGTCCCAAACGAACAGATTGGGGATAAGCGCATTATAGGTATCGCCCCGGCCTTTGAGATAAATCTTGCCCATTCGGGTTTCCTTGATCACCTGCCCACGCGAGTCTGGCATGGCCCCTTTGCTTCTCATGAACTCGGTTCCGCCATGAATGACGATAGGGCCGAGAGACGTAAAAAGGAGGGTGGCTGCAATTTTATAGGCCCCTTCGTCCACACCTTTTCGTCCATCCCAATCCTTGGTCGCAAACTGATCTGCCAAGGCCCAATTATCGTGAATATCCAAGTAGTTTAATCCTCGGTTGGGGTCCCCTTCTTCCGGAAATCCATTGGTGAGGGCCAACATGGTGCGATCCCTTTCGGTTGCATTTCCACCAGCAAACCCCCGGTCTGTGTACTTATTGTTCGGATCGGAAGTGGGTCCTTTAAACGCATTTCGGGCATCATCCTGAAAGTAAGTAATAGGTGAATCCGCTTTATACCAATCCCAGTCCGGATTTTTACGAAACTCGGGATCGTTCGGGCTAATCCAAGGCTCACCGTATATAATCCAATCCGGCCCCATGGCTTGTTTGATTTTATAAAGCGACTGCTCATCCGTCATCCCGGCGAGGTCAATCCGAATCCCATCTACCCCGAACTCATCTCTAAACATTTTACATTGATCAATCAGCCATCGCTGTACCATAGGCCGGTTTTCGGACTTGGTTTCATTCCCATACCCTCCGATATGCCGAAAGTCTTTTGTTCGGTAATAGTAGAGCATATCAATCCCATTGAAGTTCATGGCCCAATGGTTGCCCTCCATATTTTCCCCGGTATGGTTGAATACAAAATCTACGATCACCGCCATGTCTTTATGATGAAAGGCCTGTACGAGATCACGAAATTGCTCACGTTCCGTTCCGGGTTCGGTATTTTTCTGGCGGTATTTGCTTTCGATCGCCATAAAATGGGTGATCCGATAGCCCCATTGGTAGTTTTCTTCGGAAACCCCCAATTCCTTCATCAAGGGATCGTTTTGGAACGCCTCTTTCCAAACAGCATCCGGATAATGGAGGTATTCTTGCATCGGCATCAGATGGACGGTATTGATGCCCGTCTTCACGAGGTGGTCAAAGCCAATGGGTGCACCTTTTTTATTCTTCAGTCCTGGCCGAATCATGGCGGGTATGGTACCTCTCAGTTCGGGCGCTACGGGCAATAATGTCGTAAAATCTTGCACATGCACTTCGTAGGCCACCACATCTTCCATCTTGGGAATGCCCTTTTTAAGTACAGAAGCAGGTTTTGTAGCAGGCCAAACACGGCTTTTGCCAAAAGACCCATCCTGTACACGTGCATATGGATCACTAACCAGATGATCGGACGGGAAGCCAGGAATTTCGACGCCTTGAACCCAAAACATGTACCAAACCCCTTTCAGGCTTCCGGTTTGTGTGGTTTCCCAGACTCCGTTTTCGTCCTCGGTCATAGGAATTTTCTGATAGGGCATTTCATCGGTCGCATTTCGGTACAAGAACAGCGTAACGGCATCGGCACGGGGTGCAAATAGCCCAAAATGGGTAGATTGTCTGGCCTCATGGATAGTAGCGCCGAGCGGTTTATCCGAATAAAGATCCCGCCACCAACCTTCGAAGTCGGCCCACGTATTCATTTTGAGGCTAGGGAGATTCACATAATAGACTTTTTTGCGGTTCAAGTCTTCGGCAGGAACGAGGATGGCATCGTTGGCATTGAGAGGTAGGACTTCACGAATGGGGATGAGGCGCCCTTTTACGTCGGTTATGACCCACTTATGAGGGTCTAATGGGCGGCTTAACCCTTCTCCTTGCACTTTTACATAGATGGCGCGTTTATTATTCAACGTCGCTTTAAGAGCGGGCGGAGTCATTCCCTTCATAAAAATCAGGTTCCCACCTTCGGCATTGGGGGCTGCCGTAAAGGGATCCAGCCAAGCGCCCTCATTAATTCTGAATTTAAAAGGTGAACTGGGTGGAATGGTCTGCATATCACGGTTCACAACAGGAAGGTACCAGAGTTGCCCCGTGCCATTTATGGGCTTGAGCAACCATTGCGGGTCGTTCATATTTTGATCCCATCCACGAAAAGCGCCCGTAACGACCACTTTTTCCACATTTTCCCGTCCATAGCGCAAGGCATCGAACACAAAATAGGTGGTATCGTTTTGGTGCAGGTAGCCATTTTGTCGCACTTCTTCCGTAAAAATCGGTAAGGAGTGCGTTTGTGCTTCAGCATTCATAAAGAAAAGAAAAACAAGGAAAAAAGCGGCGGCTTTCGCGAGGCTGATAGAACTACGTGTCATAAAGCCGTATGGGTTAAGTGTAAGCGTTTACACAAAATAAGATCTTCGGCTTTTTTTCGCTAAGGAAATGTTGTGAATGTCGCCAGCATGAGGACTGTTCTGGATTATGTTCAGGCTTAGGGTTCAGCGTTCCCCTATTTTTTCATCAACCATACACAAACGAAACCTTGATACGCCTTGCCATCCAAAAATCCGGACGTTTAAGTGAAGACTCCTTAGCACTGATCCGGGAATGCGGGATTGACCTGCCTGATACCAAGAATAAACTCCGGTGTGTGGCACACAATTTTCCGGTAGAAATCCTTTTTTTGCGTGACGACGACATTCCGGGCTATGTGGCAGACGGAACGGCTGATTTGGGCATCGTGGGCCTGAATGTGGTAGAAGAGACGCGGAAACCTGTAGAGATTGCGGAAAAATTAGGATTTGGCACTTGCCGACTTTCGATTGCGGTACCCAAGACATTTGAATGGACGGGCTTGGAAGCCCTGAACGGTAGGCGCATTGCCACTTCTTACCCCAATGTGTTACAAGATTTCCTTAAAAACGCCGGAATTTCAGCCAGCATTCATGAAATCAGTGGATCGGTAGAGATTGCACCTGGTATTGGGCTTGCAGATGCCATTTGCGATTTGGTAAGCTCTGGCGGAACATTATTGAGCAATGGCCTGAAAGAAGTGCAAGCCATTCTACAATCCGAAGCCGTTATCATTCGCCATGCGGCGTTGTCATCCGAAAAAACGGAATTATTAGACCAACTAAAGTTCCGCATTCGGTCGGTGCATCGGGCGCGGAATTTTAAATACATTCTGCTCAATGCCCCAAACGAACAAGTGCCGGAAGTGATCCGGCTCCTGCCCGGCATGAAAAGCCCGACGGTTTTGCCACTTGCCCTTTCGGGTTGGAGTTCGGTTCATTCGGTAATTCAAGAAGACCAGTTTTGGGAAATCATCGAGGGCCTAAAAGCTGCTGGCGCCCAAGGCATCTTGGTGGTTCCGATCGAGAAAATGATTTTATAACGTCTGGTATTGCCCTAAATCCATGAAAAAAATTATTCACCCTCCGCAAACCGACTGGCCTTCCCTTTTGTCAAGACCTGCATTGGCGGTCGGACAATTAACCGACCGGGTTGCACCCATATTGGAGGCTGTTCGTGTGCAAGGCGATGCCGCACTTCGGGCCTTCACGGCACAATTCGATGGCGTTACCCTAAAGGAATTGGCGGTACAAGATACCGAGTTTGCGGCATCCACGGCTACGGTTTCTCCGGCCCTCCAAATGGCTATCCGAACCGCCTACGCCAATATTCGGAAGTTCCATGCGTCGCAGGCCGAGAACGTGCGCGAGGTAGAAACCATGCCCGGTGTTCGGTGCTGGCGAAAGTCGCTCCCAATCGAAAAGGTGGGTTTATACATTCCGGGTGGGACGGCTCCGCTGTTTTCCACCTTATTGATGCTGGGGATTCCGGCAAAATTAGCGGGTTGTCGGGAGGTTGTTTTATGTACGCCTCCGCAAAAAGATGGATCGGTACATCCGGCCATTTTGTTCACTGCCCAACTCATTGGCATTCGTCAGGTGTATAAAGTGGGCGGTGCACAGGCCATTGCCGCCATGGGATACGGCACGGAAAGCATCCCTGCGGTATATAAAATTTTGGGACCGGGGAATGCCTTTGTTACTGCCGCCAAGCAATTGATCCAACAAGAAGGCGTGGCGATAGATATGCCTGCTGGCCCCTCGGAAGTGGCCGTTTACGCAGACGAGACCGCCCATCCGGTGTTTGTGGCCGCAGACCTCCTCTCACAGGCAGAACACGGAGCCGATAGCCAAGTCCTACTCGTTTCCACCTCTGCTTCTATGATAGAACAAATAGAACACGAGGTGCGGGCACAGTTGGCCACCTTGCCCCGACGCGAAATAGCTGCCGCCTCGTTGGAAAACAGCCTGCTGATCCAAGTGCAAACCGAAGCCGAAGCAATGAAGTTGCTCAATGCTTATGCACCCGAACACCTGATTCTGGCCACCGACCACCCATATGCCCTCGCCGACCAAGTGGCCAATGCGGGATCGGTTTTTTTGGGACATTGGACACCAGAATCGGTGGGTGACTATGCTTCAGGAACCAACCATACCCTTCCGACCAATGGCTCTGCACGGATGTATGCAGGGGTTTCCTTAGATACCTTTGTACGAAAAGTCACCTTTCAACACCTTACGCCGGAGGGTTTACAAAACATCGGTCCTACCGTAGAGACTATGGCGGCTGCCGAAGGCTTGGAGGCGCACCAATGGGCCGTAACCCACCGTCTGGCGGTATTACCCGCCCCCGAACCAACCCACCGAACCGCTCACGTACAACGCACCACCAACGAGACGGACATCCGTATTCACCTGAACTTAGACGGAACCGGAAAAGCCGACCTTCACACAGGGTTGGGCTTTTTTGACCATATGTTGGAGCAATTGGCGCGGCATGGCGGTTGCGACCTCTCGGTTTTGGTACGAGGCGACCTCCACATAGACGAGCATCACACCGTAGAAGACACCGCATTGGCCCTCGGAACGGCGTTTTGGGAGGCTCTGGGGGATAAACGCGGCATCGAACGATATGGTTTTTTATTGCCAATGGATGAAGCATTGGCACAAGTAGCCCTTGATTTTTCCGGACGGCCTTGGTTGGTCTGGGACGTCCCCTTTACCCGCGAACGGGTGGGCGATGTACCAACCGAGATGTGGTACCACTTTTTTAAATCTTTCTGCGACAACGCCAAGTGCAACCTCAACATACAGGCAAAGGCTGATAATGACCACCACCTGATTGAGTCGGTTTTTAAGGCATTTGCCAAAGCCATCCGGATGGCCGTCCGCCGAGACCCTACCCGGATGGACATTTTACCCAGCACCAAAGGTGTACTCTAACCGGTTTAACCAATACTTATTTTGAAAGTCGCACTCATCAAATACAATGCCGGAAACATTGTCTCCGTTGTCAATGCCCTGAACAGACTGGGCGTAGAGCCGGTGTGGACAAACGATCCCGAAGAAATTCGTACCGCCGATCGGGTTATTTTTCCGGGAGTCGGGGAAGCCCGCGCCTCTATGCAATCGGTACAGGAAAACGGTATAGATATCCTTCTACCCACCTTGAAACAACCCGTTTTGGGCATTTGTGTGGGCCTCCAACTGATGTGCCAACACTCCGAAGAAAACGACACGCCTTGTCTCGGTATTTTTGATGTTGCCGTCCGGAAGTTCCCCACTGGCTCCGAGAAAGTCCCACAAAACGGCTGGAACAGCATCCATCACTTGCATTCACCGCTATTTTTGGGCATTAAAGAAGGCTCCTATGTGTATTATAACAATAGTTTTTATGCAGAGGAACACCCAGCAGCCATTGCCACCACACACTATGTTTTGCCCTTTAGCGGCGCGCTCCACCGCGACAATTTCTACGCGGTACAATTCCATCCCGAAAAGAGTGGCGATGTAGGCGCAATGATTTTGCAGAATTTTTTAAGCCTATCTTTGTAATAACATGGAAATAGTACCTGCCATAGACCTCATTGGGGGGAAGTGTGTTCGGTTAACACAAGGCGACTTCAATCGCCAAAAGACCTACCACGAAGACCCGCTCGAAGTGGCCAAAATGTTTGAGGGTGCAGGCATTACCCGCTTGCACTTAGTGGATTTGGATGGGGCGCGGAAAAAGCGTGTCATCAATCATAAAGTATTGGAAAACATCGCCGGAAAAACTGGCTTGGTCGTGGATTTTGGTGGTGGCATTCAATCCGATGAAGACCTAAAAATTGCCTTTTCGTCGGGTGCAGCTATGATTACAGGTGGAAGCATTGCCATTCAAAACCGCGCTTTGTTCCTACATTGGTTGGTGGAATATGGGCCTGATAAAATTATTTTGGGTGCCGATGCCAAAGATGGAAAAGTGGCCGTGAGTGGCTGGCAAGACCTGACTGAGGTGGCACTGTTGCCGTTTATCCAATCCTACCTAAAAGAAGGCGTGCAGTACGTCATCTGTACCGACATCGCCAAAGATGGAGCAATGAGGGGGCCTTCCTTAGAACTTTATCAGCGCCTACTCTCGGAATGTGAGGGTCTTAAGCTAATTGCAAGTGGTGGCGTTACCCACATCGAAGACCTCGAAAAATTGCGCGAAAATGGGCTTCACGGCGCGATTATCGGAAAGGCAATTTATGAAGGAACCATCCAATTATCCGACCTTCGCCGTTTTGTTGATTAACCTTAAGGCAAATATGCTCACCAAACGCATCATCCCCTGTTTAGACGTAAAAGACGGACGAACCGTAAAAGGGATCAATTTTGTGGATTTGCGCGATGCCGGAGATGCAGTAGAACTGGCGCAAGCGTATGTAGAACAAGGCGCAGACGAATTGGTGTTCTTGGACATTACCGCTACCGTCGAAAATCGAGGCACATTAGTTGCATTGGTTAAGCGTGTGGCCCGAGTCCTGAACATCCCCTTCACCGTCGGTGGTGGTATCAATACAGTTGGTGATGCCTCCACATTGCTTTATGCTGGCGCCGACAAAGTATCGGTAAACTCTGCGGCGGTTCGCAACCCTAATTTGGTTTCAGAGATTGCCAATCAATTTGGGTCACAATTTGTGGTGGTGGCCATAGATGCCCGCCGATCGGAAGACGACTGGGTGGTTTATACACACGGCGGACGTGCCCCCACCGAACGCCGCGCCTTGGAATGGGCCAAAGAGGTGGAAGAACGGGGCGCTGGCGAAATCCTTTTGACCTCGATGGACCACGACGGGACCAAAAATGGCTTTGCCTTAGAGCTAACCCGTTTACTCTCTACCAACCGGAGTATTCCAGTAATTGCTTCCGGTGGCGCGGGGAAAAAGGAACACTTTACCGATGTTTTCCGTGAAGGAGCCGCAGATGCCGCCTTGGCCGCCAGTATTTTCCACTTTGGCGAAATCCCAATACCTGAGCTTAAAGCCTTTCTTGCCGCTGGCGGGATCACGATGCGCCTTTAAGCCTATATCACACATAAAAACAAATGGTTAACACGCCATGTTTAATATCGAAAACATAGATTTTGAAAAGTCCGACGACTTGGTTCCCGCCATTATCCAAGATGCAAAGACCGCTCAGGTACTCATGCTGGGCTATATGAACCAAGAAGCGGTGCAACAGACCTTATCTTCCGGCTTCGTCACGTTTTTCAGCCGGAGCAAAAACCGACTTTGGACTAAAGGCGAAGAGTCTGGAAATATACTCAAGCTCATTGAAATACACTTGGACTGCGACCAAGACACCTTGCTCGTTAAGGCATTGCCTGCTGGCCCTACCTGTCATACAGGCGATGATACCTGCTGGGGAGAAAAAAATAAAATGGATAAATTATTATTTCTAAGGCATTTAGAAGGAGTCATCCACCATCGAAAAGTAGCCACCAATATCCCGTCTTATACAACCTCCTTGTTTCAGAAAGGCATCAACAAGATTGCCCAAAAAGTGGGTGAGGAAGCCGTCGAATTGGTGATTGAGGCCAAAGACCAGAACGACGACTTGTTTAGAGGCGAGGCCGCCGATCTGCTTTTCCATTTTTTAGTCTTGCTCGAAGCCAAAGAAATTCCATTAGACGACGTTTTAGCTGTTTTAGAAGCACGCCATCAACCCTCCTAACCACCAACCTTTATGATCCTCCGTCCCGTGCCCCAAACCCGTTTCGAGGCCATACGATTTATTGCCAAAGACCAGACTCCTTCAGAAGTCCAACGCCCTCTGGCCGATTTTTTGGCAGAAGAAGGCGAAATTCAGCGCTATTCACATTTAAACGATAGCGGCTGGTTTCTTGGTTTAGGGGAGAAACCCGATGCTCATACGCTTCGCCGCGTGGTACGCCAATTTGTCCATGCCTACAAAACCAAACTGAATGACCTTGGCATAATGATGCCCGATGGTTCCCTCATCGAAGAAAAAAGTGCCCTTCAAGCCATTACGGAAGGCATTTTCTTAGGGCTTTACGATCTGGGACATTGGAAAACCGATCCCAAAAAGAAGTCTTTAGCCCACATAGAACTGGTGGTACCAGATGTCGCCTCCGCCCATGCCTCTATTGCGCTTGGTCAGATTTTGGCAGAAGCCACACTTTCTGGCATGGCCCTCATCAATGCACCGGGGAACCAACTCACACCCAAGCATTTGGCAGGAAATGCCCTACAATTAGCGAATAAAACAGGCTTTACGACCGAAATTTATACGGGCGATGCCCTCAAAGATATGGGATTGGGCGGCCTTGTTGCGGTGAATGCCGGAAGCCATCATGCGGCGCATTTTATTATTGCCCGCTATGAGCCGGAAAATGCCACCAAAACGCTGGGGCTGGTTGGCAAAGGGGTGACGTTTGACACGGGCGGACTCAACCTCAAGCCCAGTGAAAACATGTATATGATGAAGTGCGATATGGGAGGCGCGGCCATTGTCCTCTCGGCGATAAGCGCCATTGCCGCCGCCAAGCTACCCATCCGCGTCCTCGTGGCCATCCCTGCCACCGAGAACAAAACAGGTTCTAATGCCACCCTTCCGGGCGATGTGATTACCTTATACAATGGCAAAACCGTCGAAGTAGAAGATACCGATGCCGAGGGGCGGCTTATCCTTGCAGATGCCTTGGCCTATTTAGTAAAAAATTATGAAACCGATTATCTACTTGATTTCGCAACACTTACAGGCTCTTGTGTGATGGCCTTGGGGTATCATGCCGCCGGATTATTCACCCCGAACGATGCCTTAGCCGCCCAACTTTCCGAAAGCGGAGAAACCTCCGGAGACCGCCTTTGGCGCTTACCGCTTTGGGAGGTGTATAAAAAGCAAATACAATCCGACATTGCCGACCTCAAAAACCTTGGAGGAAGACCAGCGGGGGCCATTACCGCTGCTAAATTTTTAGAAGCCTTCACAGATCAGCATCCGGCATGGGCACATATAGACGTGGCCGGAACGGTCTATGGCGATGGCCCTTTTGGCAAAATGCGCCATGCCACAGGTTATGGAACCCGTTTGGTTTTTGACTTTGCCCAACGATTGGCCGAGACTCCAGCCTAATAAGTGTATCAGGAACAACGCCATGCACACTTTTCCCGAAAAGCTACATGAAGCACAAACGGCTTGTAACAGCCTCTTGTGTGTGGGATTAGACCCCGATCCACACAAAATACCCCAACATCTATTGGCCAGATACGACCTGCCACAGGCCGTTTATCACTTTAATGCCGCTATTATCGAGGCTACACAAGCCTTTACCAGTAGTTTTAAACCCAATTTAGCCTTTTTCGAGGCATTGGGGGTGCAAGGCTGGACGGTTTTTAAAAAAACATTGGAGGCCATTCCACCCGATAAATTGGTGATCGCCGATGCCAAACGGGGCGATATTGGCAATACAGCACGCAAATATGCCGAAGCGTTTTTGGTACAATTCGACTGCGATGCCCTCACCGTTGCCCCCTACATGGGAGCAGACTCGGTGTTACCGTTTCTCGGCTTTGCTGGAAAAGCCGCATTTGTATTGAGCCTTACCTCGAATCGCGGAGCAGATGACTTTGAGAAACAAACCATTAAGAACCAAGACCAAGCAGCCAAACCCCTTTATTTGACCGTCGCCCAAAAAGTAAACCAATGGCAAAAAGAGATGCCCGGAACGGCAGGATTGGTGGTGGGTGCAACCCAAGCCCACGCCATGCGGGCTATCCGTGAGGAAGCGCCGAGTTTGCCATTTTTAATTCCTGGTATTGGTACACAAGGCGGCGACCTCCACTTGGCCGTATCCGAAGGAACCGCAAACGGCGGCTCGGTACTCATCAATGCCAGCCGAGGCATTTTATATGCCGCATCTGGTCGCGATTTTGCCGAAGCCGCCGCACGTGAAGCCCAAAAATTAGCCCGCCAAATGCCCTATCGGGCTTAGTCCCACTCAAACAAATGCTTCGGAACCACCACACGGGTTCCACTATCATCGGTTACGGTCATTTTGTAGCCGGGGCGGAGGCCATATCCACCGATATTGCCTTGGTTGTCTATCGCCAATAACCCCAGTTGTTGCCCCTTATGCTCTGGCCACAACCTTATAATCCGCTCTAAGGCTTTTTTACAGGCCATCTCCGGTGATAAACCCTGACGCATAAACTCGATGATGGTATGCGCACCACACGCCCGCACCACCATCTCGCCAAGCCCGGTGGCACTAGCGGCCCCCACTTCACTATCCACATACAAGCCCGCACCAATGATCGGTGAATCCCCCACCCGCCCCTTCATTTTCCACGCCGCCCCACTTGTTGTACAAGCGCCAGAGAGTTGTCCATTTTGGTCTAAGGCCACCATCCCGATCGTGTCATGGTTTTCGGGGGAAATAGGTTTGTATTCCGAGGTTTTCAGCCATTCCCGCCATGCCGCTTCTGCTTTGGGCGTGAGTAAGTTTTCTTTTTTCATCCCTTGGGCCAAGGCAAACTCCAAAGCGCCATCCCCAACCAACATCCAATGCGGCGTTTTGTCCATTACCAAACGCGCCACCTGAATCGGGTGCATGATGTGTTGCAAACAAGCCACCGCACCACAACGTCCTTTTTCGTCCATAATGCAGGCATCGAGGGTCACATTTCCGTCGCGATCCGGAAACCCCCCATATCCCACACTCGTGTCATTAGGATCCGCCTCCGTAATCATCACCCCTTGTTCTACGGCATCCAATGCACGACCACCTTTCGAGAGGATTTCCCAAGCACGCTTATTGGCGGGCTGGTTATCCCATGTAGAAAGAATGACGGGCTTTCCTATACGTTTTATGGAAACCGGAGCAGCAACCAATGGCTTACAATTGGTTATAGAGGCAAGACCCAATCCGGCCAATTTCTGAATAAATGCTCTTCTTTTTTCTATCATTGCATTGATGCGTTAATCATGGTGAATCAATCCCGAAAATCAAGCGGGCACGTTTTCATTTTTAAAATACGATAAACCGCTTTCAATTCCGCCATTGTTATGAAAACAAAGTGAAAGAAACCCCAAAAACGCTAAACCTTTCGGATGGTTTTGTCTCCAAAAGACCAAATAGGCATGTTTGTTGCTGATTTTTTGGACATCTCTTCAAATGAAGCTGTATATGAGTCAACTTTCCAACTTGCAAAACCTTTCCAAAAAAGACCGGGACATGATCCGCGAGACAGAGCAAATGATGGGGCCTGAGCCTTCCGAAATGGGCTTCATCAAGAACCTATTTTGGGGACGTTTTCGTTCGGACTTGGTTTTGCCTTACCCAGCGGAAAATGCCTACGAAAAAGAGACTTTAGCCGCACTCCTCCGCGATGTTACGGCGTATATGACCCACGAACATCCGGCCAAAGAAATAGACCAGAACGAGGAAATCCCTAAATGGTGCATAGATCGCTTGTTCCAAATAGGCGTGATGGGGATGACAATCCCTAAAGAATACGGCGGTTTAGGATTGGGCGTAACGGCGTATAACCGCGTACTTTCCGTCATTGGCGCTCGCTGTGCCGCTACTTCGGTGGTGGTTTCTGCGCATCAATCCATTGGTTGTAAAGCATTGATTTTATATGGTACGGAGTCTCAAAAACAACGCTATCTACCGATGATGGCCCGCGAGAAACTCTCTGCCTTTTGTTTGTCGGAACCCAATGTGGGGTGCGATGCCGGGGGCCAAGAAACGACGTGTGTATGGAATGCAGAACGACAAGTCTATGTCTTAAACGGCGAAAAAAAATGGAGTACATCCGGTGCAATCGCCGGACTTTTTACGGTCTTGGCCCGCCAATCCCAGCCTGATGGTTCAGATGCCATTACCGCCCTAATCGTTACGCCCGATATGCGTGGCGTAGAAGTTTTTGAACACAATCGCTCCAAAGCGGGTGTTAGAGGCACGTGGCAAGCCCGAATTCGGTTTAACCAAGTGGAAGTTCCTCTCGAGAACCTGCTCCATGAAGAAGGAAAAGGGCTTCAAGTAGCGCTTTCCTGTCTTAATTACGGACGTTGTACGCTCTCGGCGGGCGTGACAGGGGCCGCCATTCGCGGGATGAACCAAGCCATTAAGTGGAGCCGAACCCGCTACCAATTTAAACGCCCCTTGGCAGATTTTGAATTAATCCAGCAAAAAATTGCCCGAATGACGGCGCGTGCCTATGCCATGGAGGCCGTCTTGTACCTCACAACCAACATGTTGGACCGAAAAGACCCCGATATTATGGTAGAAACCGCTGCTACCAAGGTCTTTTGCTCGGAAATGGGAAATCATATCTTGAACGATGCCCTACAAATCATGGGCGGAGAAGGGTACATCACCGAGAACGAATTGGAAAGGGCGTGGCGCGATGCCCGCATTTACCCCATTGTGGAAGGAGCCAACGAAGTGATGCTTTCCTTTATTTATGCCTATGGTAGCAAGCAACTTTCATTGCAATTATTGGGCATTCGCGACCGACTTCTATGGCAAAAAAACCAAAAAACCGCCCAAAACCTCCGTCGGATGACGGCTTCTTTTTTCAAACCCACCGTTTGGCGCACAGCCTTGCCCTTGGGGGGCGAGGTGATACTGGGATTGAGAAAACAAAAGCCCGAAATTCCTGTAAAACACCACCAACTCCGTCCCTTTGCAGATCGTCTGGCAAGGCTCATCCCCGAACATAGCTATCAGGTCAAAAAAACGGGATTTGTGCACCAAGAAAAAATGGTGACGCGGCAGGCACTTCAAGCACGCTTGGCAGAAAATGCGATTTATTTATTTGCCCTTTCTGCATGTGTGTCTAAGATCGAAGATCAGTTGGAACACCCATCGCATAGCGCTACGTTAGACCGCGATTGGGCCGCATTTGTCCATTTCTTCGACTTGGCCGAACAAGCAATCCAGCAAAACATCCAATCTTTAACCGAGAATGCAGACCACTCTATGCTTCTTGCTGCCAAAGCTGCTATTCAATACAACGATACCTTGCCTAACGAAGGCTTTGTACTACCCGAAAAATCGCCCGTACTTGCCCTTTCTAATGCTCCATTGGTTGCCGACGCTACAAGCCAAGCCCAGCACTCCCCACTTGTTGTAGCAGAAGTCCCAACCGAGGAGTCTCGGCTTGATCCACCAAAGGTCCTCCAACTCCCTGTAGAAATCCCGCAAGCGATCGCACCAATTCCTGCACCAGCGCCCACAAAAACTACGTGGCAAACAACTACGTTGTTCACCAAAAAAACGACTTATCCCAAGTCCCGAACACCCAAAACCTCCGAGGTCTATCACCAAATTTGGCAACCTGCCCCAAACCCTATACCTTTGGCCTCCGAAGAACAAACCACCGATTTGATCCTTCAGCCAATTTTGGAGGCAACAAGTTCGTGGCCAAAAGAAGAACCAAAAACCGCAAAAACGGTCTCGACGATCAACTTTGAACCCAACTTAGAATCCACCGAAGGCGTATCTTCGGGTAGGTCTTTTGGGTTAGACACATCCACAGAAAACCTGTCCGAGAGGCTCGAATGGGTGGATAAGCCCATTCCAGAAATGGTCTCTGCCTCCGCCGATCCCGAATGGGTGTGACAGAAACCAACAAAACGAATTGCGTTAATCCAAAATCTGGGGGCGTAGCGCCCACCTATCTTCGTAGCAGGTATAGCACAGAAACAATTTAAAGGGGCGTAGCCCTAACATCTTAACGCCTTGCGGTTCTTCGGACGCGAAAGGGTTATTTTGCGAACACGCTATATAAACCTTAAATGCCTAATCGTGAACAAATTTATTCGTGGAAATAAAGATGATCGTTGTTCAATTCGATGAGGTTGAAATGGGGGAAGGCTTGACAAATCATGTCAAAATGTGCGGTAAAAAGTGCCAATAAATCTTTGTTCTTGATATTTCCTGTTGTGATCCATAAAAGTTTCTGTGGGATGTTTTTTAACATATAGTGATCTAAAAAATCTTCATCTTTCGAGATTACAATGCGCGACTCTTGAACAGATAGAGCGCATATTTCATGGTCTTTGGTACGTTCTTTATTGGGTAACATCGTCTGTATGCACACAATCGTAGCCTTTTTCTTGAATGAACAAAGCCAATTTGTACGGAAGTTGGGCATCTACGATAAATTTCATGCTGCCAGCTTAGAAATGGATTTTACTTTTGACAAACGCGCAGCATACATCAAACACGCTTGTATATCTTCGGGTTCTAATGCTGGATAATCTTCGATCAGTTCCTCATTCGTCATACCTGCTGCCAATAAATCCAAGATCATTTCGACAGGATACCGCATTCCACGAATGGTGGGTTTTCCATGACAAATATCAGGATCAATGGTGATGCGTTGTAGCGGTTGCATAAAAAGTGCCGTTTAAAGTGTTGCGTTACCAAACCGTGCTTCATGGCGCTTTGTTCCGAAACGCCTTCTGGTTTTTCGAGTACGAAAAGGTTATTCCCCAACCGTTTGGCGCAACGCGACCCCCAAACGCGTTAATCCAAAATCTGGGGGCGTAGCCCTAACATCTTAACGCCTTGCGGTTCGTGTCTTTTTTCATTCTTCCCTATGCCCGCGCAACCTGCAACGCCGCCGCAATCGCTTCATAACGCGGATGTGCCGTACCTAAACTCCGCTCGACATTTGCCAATGCCTGTTCCCACAACACAATCGCTTCGGCGTATCGTTCTGTTGCAAAATAAACAAGCGCCAAATTATTCTGATCCACCGCAACTTCTGGATGGTCTTGACCAAAGTGCTTTAAATCCGAGTCTAACGCCCTTTCCAATAAACCGGCTGCTTCGTCATACCGACCAAGATCTCGGTACACAAGCGCTAAATTGGATTGACGCACCGCAACTTCTGGATGGTCTTGACCAAAGTGCTTGATATCCGAGGCTAAGGCCGTTTCCAATAAACCGGCTGCTTTGGCATAAAGACCAAGATTTCGGTACACAGTGGCTAAATTGGATTGATAAGCCGCAACGGTTGGATGGTCTTGACCAAAGTGCTTGATAGCCGAGTCTAAGGCTTCTTCGCCTAATTTTGCTGCAATTTTGTATTGCCCAAAGTATTCATACAAAGATGCTAAGCGATCTTTCAAATAAGAAACTTCGGGGGCATCGGTGTTTTGTAAGATCGGAAGCGCGAGCAGAAACTCCGCAAGGTCTTGGTTTTGGGCAATCTCGAATACATTGTGCTTCGGATCAACATGGCTATAATGAATCAGCGTGGCTACTTCTTCCACAAAGGGCGTGGCTTCTTCGAGGAAAAGCGGCAACAAGCGCGTGGCGGTTTCGTGTATGAGCGGGTGAATGGCATAGAGCATGCCGCCTGCTTCGAGCCTTGTGGTGTCGAGCCAACCTTGTGCAACAAGCGCGTCTAAGTACGTTTCGGTCGCTTCTTCTTCGGTTTGGGTAAGTTGCGCCAAAAGCTCCGCCGAGATCGGGCGGTTCGGCGGCAAGAGCGTAAAGCTGCGCAGTACCTTGCGCGGCGCTTCGTCTAATGCACTAAGTTCTTGGAAGGTGGTTTCGATGTGCTGTTGAATGGTGCGTTCTGCCATTTTCAGCATTTTATATTTCGCTTCCAGCTTGGCAAAAGGCAGGTTTCGGGCCTGCGCCACTTTCGCCACCAATTGCATCAACAGCGTATGACAATGCAGTTTGGTTTCCAGAAACGCTTTGACTGCAGTTTCGTCGGCAGGCCGTGTATAGAAGGTGCGGAAGAGTTCCCACGCTTCGTCAATCGGCAGTTGGTCAATACGCAGGCAGTCGTGTTCGGGCCATAATTCGGGCGAAGTGCGCGAGGTAAAGAGTACGTCGGCGTTGGTGGCAAGCAGCGCGTGTTTGTATTGCTGAATTTCGCTTGCGTCATTGGCATTATCCAAAACGAGCAGCACTTGGGGCTTCAAGTTGCCGAGTTTGGACAAAACCACTTGGAAGAGTTTTTCTTCGTCTAAGCCGTGATCCAAAGGCTGCTCCAAGTTTTGCAGCAAGGTAACATCGCCAAAGGCTTTGAGTAGGCTGCGGCGTGCCTGTTTGTCCTTTTGGGGATTCGCATATTGGGCATCGGCAAGTTGCAACCACGCTATATGGGTGTAGGCATCTCCAAACTCGGCGCAATAGTGCATGGCTACCGTACTTTTCCCAATACCGCCGATGCCGTTCACGAGCAGAACGGGTTGTTTTTTCTGGAAGCGCTCGCGTATCTTTTTCACTTGTGCATCGCGCCCGAACACTTTCCCATCGTGTTTGGGAATGGCGGTGAGGCGGAACGGCGTTTGGGGCTGAGGGCTTAGTTTTTCTGCTAATGCGGTAAGCTGGGCAGCCGTGGTTTGCGTGGTTTGGTCAATTCTTTCCGCAAGGGTTCCAATCTTTTCAATTCCGTCACGAAGATCCGTCCACTCCCCTTTTAATTGGGTAATGGCATCGTCTAATTTTTGATCCAAAGCTGTATTCGAAACACCCGCATTCCCCGCGCTTTCCAATAACACCAAAACCTGATCCTGCTTCGCCAAGATTTCCCGGCCTTGTTCGTTCAGGTTTGCATAAATGCTGCGTTGAAAATCAATCCAGGCGCGGTTGTTGGTTTTCAACTGCTCGCCCAAACAAACTGCAAACTGCGTCTTAAACGTTTCGTGGAAGAAGCGTAGATAGGGTTCTCCTAAAGCTTTTTGATGCAACTTCAGCACCTTGGCTACCCGTTGCTGCAAGGCCGTTTGTGCCTGCACTTCATGGGTAACATCATAACCCAGATCAAACCGTAGGTCTGCAATACCAGCAAGGTTTTCCGCCATTTCGGGGACGGCATAGCCTTTTTCCTGATACAGGATATGGAGGTTATGAAAGGTGGTCTGCATGGCTACGCCTAAGGCTTCATGCAGACCATGGTTCATTTCGTTGGGATGCTGCGCGGCATCAGCAAGCAATTTTTCCTGAATGAGCGTATCTACACTCCCGCCAAACAATTCACCCAAAAGGCCTTTACTTCCTTCCAGGAGGGCTGCACCCAGCATGTCCCTTACTGTCAGGGCCGCGTCTGCGCCAAAAATATTCAGCCCCAAAAAACCCAAGCCCGTCAGGATCGAGTAAATTTTATGGTTATCCCTTGCCATTTAGTTGGTCGTTTATCCTTAACCAATATAGCAATCGTGGAGGGGGCAAAAAAGCAGCATGCCGTACAACATCGAATCATTCGCGTTGTTTTGCTACAACGTTTTTAGCATGACTGCCCCTCTTTGGTAAAACCAGACGACGCTTGATGAGGATTAACCGATCTCTTTGCTCTTCCCCAGCCGTTTGGCGACCTAACTATCAACCCCACCTTAATTCAAAATCTGGGGGCGTAGCCCTGGCCGCTTAACACGGACACGAAAGAATTCATGCTCCCCAAACACGTTTAACCAAACCAGCAAAACGCCTTCGGTCTTGCGGATACAAAAGGGTTCATCCCAAGCCCCTTGTTTATTTACGGACTTGGGTGGTAGCGCCTTTATGGGGGAGTGGATGTTGTGCCTTCGTTTTCACTTTTCCTTCGTTAATATTTTTACCACATCTATGAGTGTGTTGTCAATTGAATTATCCAATATTGGTAAAATTGGATAATTTGGTTTAATACCATACCCGAACTGCCCTTTGGTTGAATTTGATTTTACGTGATACATTGGTATTGTAACTGCCAACTTTGAGTTTGGCAATACAAGGTCATAATTAAGTATTCCATCACATCCAATTTCAGCACCACCTGTTTCCTGTCCAAAAAATACTGCTCCGTACTCATTTAAATGTGCAGCAACCAATGCGGCTTGAGAAAATGTAATACCGTTTGTTATGACATTAACTTTACCTTTATATAGATATTTACTTGGTTTGTAAATAAACGTTTCTGATGTTTTTCCTTTAACTTTATATTTTGAAGGCTTGAGAGCAAATGCAACTTTTGTCCATTTTGCCCATTTACTTAATTTAACATATTCATTTCCTGTTTTAACTGTTTGCTGCTTTTGAAAATTTAATTCAAATTTATTAGGTGTTAAATATGTTAGAAAATTATTACCATTTCTAAAATCTCCACCAGGATTACCTCTTAAATCTATGATAAGTTGTGGATTGTCTTTTTGTTTCAAATATTCAAAAACCAATTGATAATATTTTTTAAATTCTTTTTTAGAACTAAAATTTTCAATTTTAAGATATGCTAAATTTAAAGAAGAGTCAAAACTAAAAAAACTCCAACTATTTTCAATTATTTTTTTGAAATTAAAAGGCAATTTTGGCTTTTCTATTTCTTTTAATTTTTTATTTGTTAGAAGAATTATTGTATTTTTTATTTCACCAAACTTTGTTTTATATTCAATATTATATTCAGATTGAATACCCATAATAAATAAAATATAAGTCCTAAATCTTTTTCAATTAAAGCATTGCTAAAAGACTCAGTAAAACCATCTCTTTCTTGCATTAATGACATTTTTTGCAAAATATCCACAACTTTAACATTATTAACACTTATTAATTCATCATTAATATTGAATTCAAAATCATCATCAGTTGTATTGGAAATAAATAACCTATTTTCTTTCTTTCTGACATCAAAGGGTAATTGTACATTTTTTTCCCTTGCCGAAGTGTACCATTCTTTTGAGGGCTTAGCATACGTATGTCCACATTTTATTTGTGAGATGAGTTGGCGTGATAAAAAATTAAACTCCAATTCGCTAAGGCTGTCAGGTATATTTAATTTTTGAGTCTCATAATATGTCTTAAAATCACTTTCACTAACATACATAAACGGATTTGGATGGTAATTTATAAGTGAAGAATATAAAACATCATAGTCTTCAATAGCTTGCTGTTTGGTTAGTAATTTATTATTGACCCTTGGTGAACTCTGAGAAAATACAATCTCTTTAGCGAATAATGCAATTATTATAATAAAAATTATTCTTATTACTGTCATATTGTCTATCTTTTTAATACAAGGTACAATTAATCATACCCACCCTTTTAGCACTTTCGGTCGTACTTTTTGTTAAAACGGGCATGGGAGGTACTACGTACAATCTGTATGGTTAGCTGGCTTAGTGGATAATGGTGTTTCAGAATATGTAAAACTATTTTTTCTGTATTTACTATGTGCTTTGGCGCGACAAAAAATGTTTGGGGCTTCAAGCAGATGTCAATATTGGGGGCTTCGGTGATAGCACACAGCTAATAGCGAACGTACAGGTATGTTAACCTCATGCACGATTGTCTTTGTCTGTATCGTTGGTGCTGTTCTGGGCTACTTGAAGTCTAAGTATAGTTACCCGCTACAATATAAGATTTTCTAAAGTAAGGGCGCAAACTTTTTGAAACGCTCCTTTCCGGTTCGGAAATAGGACTTTTTGTCCGCTTGCCCATAGGTTAAGGATAATGCTTTTTGTGTCATCTAAATTTAATAAAGCATTGTCTCGTTCTTTTGACCCACTCGGCTTTATACCCGTTACCCAATGGCCGCACATACGCTCAAGCAGCACAGCAGGACAAACCACAGCGCCTCCGCCCGTTCGGGTTTCCTCACAAAAAACAGGGGGCGGCAAGATGCAATAGGGCTAATGACCCAGTTTTGCTACTTTAGCTACTTTCTTAAAGAGGCCCTCATCCACCGCCCCGGACGGCTTAGAACGTAAATCGCAGACCTATCCGCCCTAAACGAGGCATTCCATAATGTGTACGCTTGGGCAATGCAATGTTTTTGTACAAATCCCGATTAATCGTACCAACCGGATACGACGCCAGCCCCGTTGGTGAACTTAGGAACCCATCCTCGTCCGGTTGCCCTGTATAGCCATAGGCCCCAAAGATGTTTTCTCGGTTAAGTAGGTTTTGTACTTCCATATAGAGCATAAGCCCTGTATTGACTCCGATATAAAGCTGTTTTTCGACTTTCAGATCTAACCGAAAACTGGAGGCCATCTCACTTATTCCCACAACTTCACTTAATAGCCCAGTAAGAACGACTTGATTGAACGGCGCGTTAACCACTGCATAGGGCAAGCCTGTTTTATAGGCAAACAACGCGGTAAGCCCTATACCCTTGAAAAACCGTTTTTGTAGAAACGTCGGCAGTTGTTCTCCTTTCGGGCAGAAGTTCAGCAAGGCATTCAGTTGGTGTTCTTGGTTGTGAGGGATACGTTTCGTTAAAGAAGCATTAAAGGTTGTGAGAGACCACGAAGGGGCCGGACCATATCCATAACGTTCTTCGCCCCAAAGATAGGTATAATTGGCCTGTACCGAGAAGCCCGCGGGATGTTGTGCAAAAATACCCGCTTCAAGACCCTTGATCCGCTTTTCGTCCAAGTTATTTTGAGTCCATTTTGCCCCCCATGGAAACACAAACGTAAGTTGTTGAAAGCCTGGTAGTTGTTTTTGGTGTTTTAAGAAGCCTTGTGCAAAAACGGTTGCAAAAGGAGAAAAGTGGAGCTGTACACCAAAACTGTAATATGTGGTATAGGCTGGTGCTAAGGCATTGTTATTCTTATCTATAGAATCATTATTGTAACGATATAAGGCGACATAATTTTGTAGTCCCATAAAGCCTATCAGAGGCCGTTGAGACGTTACGACATAATTTGCAGAAAATAAAGTATTTTTTAGGTGAATACAGAATACGATGCATCATTTATGTTTTCAGAAAATAAAATCGTTTTAGATTTAGGGCTTTGCTGAGTGGTTGTGTAAAACAGATGAGTGGTAGATTATATGGGATAATTCGTATGACTTGGGAACTGTTTCCCTAAAGAACTGATTCATCTGGCAAGGAGCCTTATTCGTCGAAAAGAAAAAAGGCTTGATCGAACAAATTTGAACTGCACCTCTTTTTTGGGGGATTTTGCACACGTCACAAAGGACAAATGTTCCAAGAGTAAACGTGAGCTAAAATGAATCCGACCCAAAGCGTTCTGAGCAATTACAAAGAGGTGCGAACCCTGAGCAACAATATCCTGAGCGGCGTTCTGAGCAGAAAACCCTTAGGAGTCCTTCAGCAGGCCAAAGCCGCCATCCTGAACCGCCAAAGCCGTCATATACTGGCCAACTCGGAAATCATGGAAGACCGGTGGAACGAGCGTACCCTTCTCTATAAAGAGATTTTTATCTTGCTCTTTATTGGTCTGCTGGTGGTACTTCGTGCCATGTACAGCTAAACCAAAACCTTTTTATGCGCAACCGCATTGTCTTTCTGACCCAAACCATCGTTTTCTTAGTGCTTCATCATGCTCCCGCAGTTGCGCAACATACTCAGATAGACTGTAACCATCTTCCGGATACCCTTTCCGCAGCGGAGTGGCAACAAGTGGTGGCTTGTGCCATCGAGGCCCGGAATCAAAAAGACCTTGAAACGGCCATTCGCTTCCTACGTTTGGTTTCCGTACAATTTCCACAGGAAGTGAGTCCACGGCTGGAGTTGGCCATCACCTTGGCTTGGGCGAAAAAATATGCAGAAGCGCAGGCATTGTATCGCGATTTATTGTATGCAGACCCCACGTTGTTCCCTGCATTGGTGGGCCAGGCTTGGGTGACGGCTTGGCAAGGAACGCCGGAACGTGCCGCAGAGCGGTTTAAGGAATTGGTGGTCGCGTATCCGGAGCAAATAGAGCCCAAAATTGGCCTTGCGTTTGCTTATCGGGCATTGCTACGCTACGACGCCGCCCGTCGGTTGTATCGGGAAGTATTGACCCAAACACCCGATCATGTGGGGGCTATGGAAGGGTTAGAAGCCCTAAAATATACCGCAAAAACCGACCTGACCGTCAATACGGGGAAATTAACGGTTTCAGAGGGCCGGCATGTGGAGCAACAAGTGGCCGAAGTGGCCCATCAGTTAAACCGTAAGTTTGCCCTAACAGCAACCGCTTTCCGCGATGTGCAAACCGAAAATCGGACTGATGCATGGAGGGGCGCCCGTATGGGAGCGATGTTAAGCCTGACAGAAAAGACACGCGCCGGATTGACCCTCTTTGGTTCAAAAGGCCCAACAGATTACCGTTATGGGGTTTCAGTGGATGCCAATGTGCGTGCCGGAAATGCCGTTACTTTTTTGGTGACGCTACGTCCTGGTCTAAAAAACAGACAAGATTTTGAATGGATTGTCGGAGGTGGCCTTTTAGTTCAAGTTAATCCGCGAAACTACTTTTTGTCGCAATGCTTTATAGAACAGTTGGCGGGCTTACCCCAAAGTATGACCTGTGCCGGAACGTATAAACAACGGCTTGGAAGCCGTTTCTCGGTACAACCAACGCTGGTTTGGCATCGTCCGATTCCGGAAAAACCCGCACAACAAATTTTAGACATGAACTTCGCCTTGCAATATCAGTTTACCCCCCGGTTGCTGGCTGGCGCAAATATCGGATTCGGGAAAGATAGCACCCAGCGGCTTGGTTTTGGGGTGCGCTTCCGGAGATAAAAATTTAGGGATTACTGTTTGGGAAGAATAATGGGAAAGGGTGCGCGGGAATCGGGCTTAGGCTTGGTTCCCGCGTATTTTTTACTCTTGGTTGGTTCGTTCAAACAATAGGAAGCGTGTTCAATTGCTCGTACAATTGCTCAAAGTCCTCGGTATCGGTGTTTTCGGTGATAGACAGGACTCCCACCTCTGGGATTTGGGCAAGTAACGTCTGGAGATAGACCGTAGCCATAGGCAGAAAATGGCCAGTTGCCTCTTGTTCGCCCACTACCCAGACGGCTAACGAGAATGCGTCGTCCAACTCGGCTACCTTCAACAAATACAACTGCTGAGACAGGTTTTCCAATGCAAATTGGATGGCGTCGGGCGTGGTTTCGGCCACCTGTTTTAGTTGTGCAATAAGTTTAATGGCTTTTTGCATGTCATTGTAGGGTTTATATGTTTATAACTTCACCCATTTACCGTTCTCTTCCACTTCTATTTTCATAATAGGGTGAATTTCCCAGAGCGTTCCCCGTATTTTTCCCAATTGTTCGGGATGTTCGGGATCCATAAACAACCAGCCGGAAATCCGAACCCGTTTTTGGGTATTGGCAATGGCATTTAGACGGGTAAGCGACCAACCAGGGTTTTGGGCACGCAGTCGCGGGGTTGGTTCCACAACAATAGATTTTGCTCGGTCTCGTCGTCGGGTTTCAACAAGCCACATATGAAAGTCCAGCATTTCATTTTCAACGCCATTGCAATTGGTGGTTTCGGGACCAGAAATTTTTGCATCCGTCAAAAAACCCTCTACCGCGACCGCCATTTGTTCGTACTCGGCCACCAACTGTACATCGCGTAAGCGCCAATTTTGTCGGTCTTTGCGATGGATTTCCTTCGGAGTAGGAAGTTTATACACCCAGTCGAAGGAGACCGACTGATAGGTTTGTGGTGTATGGTCTCGGTTTTTTTGAATGTTCATCAATGGATCACCGCCCGCTCCTTCGGCAGGACATCCACGGAAGGGCTTGCTTTTTTTGGTGGTTGTAGGAGTGGGTGTTGATGGAAAAGAAGAAGGTGGTTTTTCCGGCTTCTTCATTGTGTCGGTGGATTGAGACACCGATTCAGGATTTTTCATGAGGTAATAATACCCCGCTCCTGCAAAACCGATGATTACGATGCTCCAGAATAGGTTTTTGAACATGCTGAACAGAAGGTCGTGAAAAGCGCAGTTGCGCAGATGGTAGCAATGACTTAGATTCCCGAAAATACAACCTGCAAACCCCAAATCATGCATCCAATGGCAACCAAAGAAGAATTTATCCAGACCATACAAACAGCGTATCAGTTTTCCGGAACCACCATTGCGTTGGGCGGCGCTGTCTATAAAGGGGATAGCCTGCCCAATACCTTGGTGCGCGTTCCTGTTAAAATGCTGAACCGGCATGGGTTGATTGCTGGTGCTACCGGAACCGGAAAAACCAAAACCCTGCAACTCTTTGCCGAAAAACTTTCGGAAAACGGCATTCCGGTACTGTTGATGGACATCAAGGGAGATCTTTCGGGAATTGCAGCCAGCGGCGATCCAAGCAATACCCGCGCATTAGAACGACATCAAAAAATTGGATTACCCTATAAAATAGCCGCCAATCCGGTAGAATTTCTAACCCTTTCTGGAGAAAAAGGGGCACGGCTACGCGCCACCGTTACCGAATTTGGCCCAGTATTATTTTCCAAAATCTTAGGGCTGAATGATACACAGTCTGGTGCCGTTTCGGTGGTTTTCAAATACTGCGACGACAAACAATTGCCTCTTTTAGACCTAAAAGACTTCAAAAAAACCCTTTCTTATCTGGCAGAAGAAGGCAAGGCCGAAATTACCGCCGAATATGGTGCCATTTCGACTGCCACCGTTGGAACCATTATTCGGAAAGTGCTGGAATTGGAGCAACAAGGCGCCGAAGTGTTTTTTGGCGAGCCGTCTTTTGAGGTGGATGACCTTTGCCGGATAGACCTTGAAACAGGACGTGGCATGGTAAACATCCTCCGCCTTACCGATTTGCAAGATCGGCCTAAATTGTTTGCAACTTTTATGCTACAATTACTGGCCGAGGTGTATGCCTCCTTTCCGGAAGAGGGGGATCTGGATGCACCTAAGTTGTGTATTTTTATAGATGAAGCCCACTTGGTGTTCTCGGAAGCCTCTCAGGTTTTGCTTAATCAAATCGAAGCCATCATTAAATTGATCCGATCCAAAGGTGTTGGGATCTTCTTTATCACCCAAAACCCTGCCGATATTCCCAATGCCGTTTTGGGACAATTGGGCCTCAAGGTGCAACACGCGCTCCGTGCCTTTACGGCCAAAGACCGCAAAGACATTAAAGCGGCGGCTGAAAACTATCCGGAATCGAAATTCTATCAAGTAGAAAATGAACTAACCGAATTGGGGATTGGAGAGGCTTTTGTTACGGTACTCAACCCGAAAGGGACACCAACCCCCTTGGTACACACGTTGATGTGCGCGCCCGGATCACGGATGGATGTACTGACACCGATGGAGTTGGATGCGTTGGTTGCCAAATCTAAATTGGCTGCTAAATACAACAAGGTGGTAGATCCACAAAGTGCCTATGAAATGCTCAATGCCAAAATACAACAAGCCCAACTCGCCGAACAACAAGCCGAGTTGCAGCGTCAACAGGAAAAAGCACAAGCCGAACAACTAAAACAACAACAAAAAGCACAAACCGAAACAGCCAAGCGTAAGCCCGAAAAAACCATTGTAGAGCAGGTACTGACAAGTTCCGTAGGTAAACAAGTAACCAAAACGGTCTTTAATGAATTGGCCCGTGGCCTGCTGGGTGTCTTAGGATTAGGGGGGCGTAGGCGTTAATTTCCCGTTTTTAATCGGCTTAATGCCGTTTTTGCCCGTTGTTCTAAGCCCTTGTGATAATCAAATTTTTCCCGATACATCAGGGCTTTCCGATAAGCAAGAATGGCATTTTCTGGTTGTTGGAGGGCTTCGTAGCACTCACCAATATAGAGTTGGCTATAAGGCCCCCATTTGGCAAGTGGGTCTCCAGGATTTTGTACTGCCCGAGCATAAAAAACAATCGCTTCTTCGTAGCGTTGAGCCTTTTGAAGGGCCAACCCTTTTCGGTAGTGTGCTTCTGCGAGGTTGACCGACGAGATTGTGGTTTGAGACAAAATGTTTTCCACTTCCGTGAGAACAAAGGCATAATCGCCCGCATCCGAAGCATTTTGCAGGCGTAGTAATTGCTTCTCCACAGGAGTCATTGGCGTTTCTATACGCAGTGCCGCCTGCCGGAGGGCAAATTCATCCATGTCATAGGCAAATCCGGCTTTCACCTTTTGGTACATCGCTACGGCGGCTGTGCGGTCTCCCCCCATTTCCAAGGCTTGACCCATTTTGAAATATGCTTGTCCAACAAGGGTTGTCCCCTCAAATTCCTGTGTAAACCGTGTAAAGTCCCGAATAGCTTCGTCGTATTGATTCAGCCGGAAATAGAGCTCTCCTAGATAAAACAAAAAGATGGCAGGCGAAACCGTTTCGCTTTTTTTACCGGATCGTGCGGCGGCTTCCAAATAGGGCAGGGCCTCGCGTGCCTTAAACTTATTACGGAGGGCATAACCATATAAAAAATTGAATAACGGACTTTGTGGATATGCTTTTTGCAACTCGCTCAGCTTCTGGATGCCATTCCGTTCATTTTGGTTCAGTATTTCGTCGCTCAGTGCAAAATAAATCGCGGCTTCTTCCTGTACCCACTTAGCTTTTTTAATGGCCCGTTCTAAGTGATTTAGGCCATCTTGTACTGTACCCCGATACCCCAGAAAACCCAGAAGCCCTTGATAGGCTCTGGGTGCAGAGCCTATCAGCACTTGCATCAATCCCATGCCTTTATAGGCTTCTTCAAAATATGGATCTTGTTCTATGCACCATACATAATTGTTGTAGGCTTCCCGTCCAGACATTGCAGCTCCAAGCATATCGTTCCGCAAAACCCCCACAATGGCCCGGTGCATGGCCGACTCTGCTGTCAAAAACCGACGCCATAACGGATCGTTCACATAGCGTAACGCCGTATTCAGTGCCGCATTCTGTGTTTTGAATTCATTAAGCCCCGCTGTTGTTTGGCCAAAACCAAACTGCCAGACCGCCATTGCCGATAAATGGTACTGTGCCATTGCTTGGTTCACCGGGTCTTTGTCGTTTTGGATCACCTGTCGGAATTGCTGCGTGGCTTGGTTGATGCGAAAGGCAAAAAAGGCTTCTCGACCTTGTTTGAGCGCGTGGGTGATGGGAAGATCGCGCTTAGATTGGGCCATGACCGATGTACAGGCCAGCAAAAGCCACAAAAAAATCCGTCTGTATATCAAGAGCATCTGTTTGTTATCAAAAAGTCTTCGGGTGGGTTGCAGACATCTCTAACAACGCACCCGAAGACCCAGAAGTATCGTTCAGAATCAAAAATTAATGAGGTGGTCCATTATTCTGCTGCTGTTAGGCGAACATCATCGGCATGTGGGTCCGGATTTACTTCGTGTAACTGCCCCTCGGACTTGGCAATTACCGTACAGACCATCAGATCACCCGTAATGTTGGTTACGGTCCGAAGCATATCCAAAATCCGATCTACCCCTAAAATGAGGGCAATTCCGGCGCTTGGAACCCCTACCGATTCCAAGATGATGATGAGCATAATAACCCCAGCTCCCGGCACTGCTGCTGTGCCAATGGAGGCCATTACGGCAAGTAATAGGACATTCAGCTGTGCGGAAAAACTCAGGTCCATGCCTAATGCCTGTGCAATAAAGACGGTTGCAACCCCTTGATACAGGGCTGTCCCATCCATATTAATCGTTGCCCCTAATGGCAAGACAAACGATGAAATTTCTTTGGATGCGCCAATTTTTTCTTCGGCGCACTCCATTGTTACCGGGAGGGTGGCTCCACTCGAACTGGTGGAAAAGCCTACCAGTTGGGCACGGGAAATGGCCTGAAAAAACTTTTTGATATTGTAACGGCTCAGGCCATATAAAAAGGATGGGTACACCACAGCCGTGTGGATGATGAGTCCGCCTACAACCGTTAGGCAATAGATGCCCAAAGCACCCAGCAGTTGAAGTAATTTTCCGAGGTCGTCTCCCGCCACACTTACGATGGTACTGGACATGAGGGCAAATACCCCCAAAGGCGCCATGAGCATGATGATGTCCACCAATCTAATTACAACGTCATTTAGCCCGTCAAAGAAATCTAATATAGGCTTGGCCTTGGCTTTGGGAATCTGCAAAAGCCCAATCCCAAAGAAAATAGCAAAGAAGACAATTTGAAGCATGTTGCGGTTGTCTGCTCCGGCCTTAAAAATATTGTCCGGAACCATATCAATAAGGATTTGAAGCGGGCCGCGTTGCCCCACGGAAGCGGCAACATCTTTGCTGGTTTGTACATTGTCGGCATACGAAGCCATCAGCGATTCACGCATTTCGGGCGGAACCTGATGACCTGGTTGCAAAAGATTCGCAAACAGCAGACCAATGGCAATGGCAATGGCCGTTGTCAGAATATAAAGCCCCAAGGTTTTCCCTCCAATACGGCCTAACTTCCGGATGTCTGCCAGAGAAGCCACCCCCATAATCAAGGAAGCCAAAACCAGTGGAACAGCGATCAGTTTGAGGAGGTTAATGAAAATAGTACCGAACGGGGTGATCCAATCGGTAGTGAATTGCTGAAAACCATTGGTGGCTGCGACCACACCATAAACCAAGCCCAGAAGCAGCCCCAGAATAATTTGCCAATGTAATTGTTTGTACCAAGCCATAACGAATGCAAGTTAAAATGATGAACAGTGAAAAGGCACCAATACGTTTAATAAATCCCCATGAGGGTGAACATGCTCATGATAGCCCAAGATAGCACAAACCGCCTAATATTCCACCTAAAAAGGTATTTGCAAGATTGACACGGTCGTTATTGACCCAACGGTATCCGGCAATGAGACGGTTTTCTACCAAACCACTATAGCGCCGTTCCACCACCACACCAGATGCATCCATATATTGCGCCTGAACCGTGCCACCGAGGATGCTATCCAGAAACATGGACACCATACCAGCACCCACGATTACAAAGGCTCCTTTCCAGACCCAAACGTCGCCCAAAAAGGCCGCCCCCGCCAACCAAACCACCCCTGACCCCAAAAACGCTCCGATGGTTCCAGACACCGAAATACCGCCGGAAACGCCGGGGGGCACTGGGCGAAACGCAGGCAACTGCCAAGTCTTCCCCTGAAAATAGCCCCCGATTTCGGTCCCCCAAGTGTCGGCAGCGGCAGCGGCAAACGAAGCCACAAAAGCCCAATAAAAGGCTTCATGCTGGAAAAACACGTATAGCACCAGCATCGCCCAAGCAAACCCGCCATTAGCATACACTTGGCCCGCATCCCGCCGCGAAGTTTTTTCGTTTTTTCCTTCGAGGGCTGCTTTTCGCTTCTTACCCAATTTGGATAAGATACTCGACAGTACAAAAAACGTGAGGCCGGGTAAACTCCATTTCCATTCCCCCAGCCCAAAAACCGTCATCCCAAGCAAGGCCACCGCAAACGCACCCGATAGGTCTAAAAACGTTAAACGCCAAGCCAAAAAGGCAAAACCGATTCCTACCAATACGGAAAAGGCCAAGTAATAGGCCAAACCATGATGATGATTCACGAAAACAAGGGCTGTCAGAATTGCGACAACCATAAAAAAGTTATCCCAACCGTCTCCGCCCAATGCCTCGGCAAGGGTCGCCGCAACTGCCGATGTAAAAGCGGCCAATACGATCGTATCCCAGCCCCAGCGCAAATCAAAACCATTCAGGTATAGCCCGAGCAGTACCAATAAAAAAGCAGAAACTGCAAATGCGACCGACCCCGCCACGGATTTTTTGGAACCGCCAACCTGATACACTATCGGTTTCGGTACGCTCATCCCTACCCAAGAGGCGAGTGGATCGGAAAAGGAAAGTACCAAAAACGTGCATTGGATGGCAAATATCCGTCCTTCATCTGGGCTCCAACTGGTGACCAATGCAAAGAGCAGTGCCAATGGAAACGTGACGGTGCCCCAACTTTTTCGAGAGATGCCATGCATTCCCTGAAACCAGTGATGTTGGATTGCGACAAAATTGGCAACCATAAATATAAGCGCCAATACATAAATCCAGAATGGACTGGCAAAAAGCAAGGGGGAAAGCGTAACAAACAAACCTGTAAACGCATGAATCAACCGACGGGTCACCTCCGCCGAAACGTGTAGGCGGGCATTTAGCCATTCACCTATTCCCACTAAACCCAGTAAAAACAACGTACAAGCGAGAAAGATGGGTAGATCTGTCCACAACTCCGAAACCGAATCGAACATAAAACGTTTTTTCAACAAATGCAGAGGGTAGGTGGTTCAGTGGTTCAAAATACAAACGCTTGAACCATTTGCCAAGTAAGGGAGAAAGGCTACCAGATTGTTTTTTTCTGGATGATTGTTCTTTGATGTGGGATTTCATAGTTTATGGGGGCAATTAATCCGGCCTTCTGAATTTTTCGGAGCACAAACTTCATCCGAAAACCCGCAGACCTCCATGGCAAAGTTTGTACACCATTCCATATATCGTCTTGGGGATGCCTTGGCTGCCTCACTAAAAGAAGAGCAGGCCCCTCCTCCCATACCTCCACATGCCCTTCCGGCTCCACCAGATACACTCCAAGAACTGGCGGATTTATTCCCACGCCCAAGTGAATCCCTTACATTGGATGAGGCACAACAGCAAGAGGTATTGCCACCCCTTATGCCCGATACTTGGACTTCTAACACGTTCGCGGATGCTCCTTCGCTCACCACGACGGTTCCTCCAGTCCCGCCGGAACTCCCGCAAACCGTTGTCGCGCCTTCAGAAATTCCGGTTCCTTTTCCCTCAAACGCGTTACCCGAAACTCCTATGCCAACAAACACCACAGTGCCTTCGTACCCGTCTCCGAATTCAGGACCCGATGTGGACTTGAACGAGTATCCCGATGCCGTAAATTATAACACAGGCAATCCGACTGCGCCCGTCGCAGAAACGTCCATTCCCGTAAATGTCCCCTCTGGACCTTTTGGAAAGCCCTATGCTTTGCCCAATGTGGTGTATCAGACCGAAGCCGAACTCGTCAACGAAGCCATAGATCCTGGTTGGCGGAATCAAAATAGCTGGCTCTATGCCGGAATGATTTCTATGGCTGGAGTTGTCGGAATTGCGGCACTCGTGGTATATGCCTATCTGACCCTCAACTATTATAGCCTTGCACTGGCCATCACCGGAACAGGTGTCATCGCCTTTTTCACAACACTTTATGCCTCTAATCGGCTTTCAAATTCATCGGACTTAGACAAAGGCGAATACAGAAAGGCCATTACAACGTCCTTTATTTTGGTCTATTTCTTATTAATCGGAGCCAAAACCGCTACCGATACCCTGGAAAGTAGTCAAATTCAAATAGGTACCCTCTTAGACCAATTCACCTACCTCGTAGGCATGATCGTAGGCTTCTATTTTACGTCGAGTATTGTCCGAGATTGGCGGCAGGCCGATGTGGCTTCGGACGATATACCTTATAGCGAAGGAGAAGGTGGATAAGGAAGCGTTGGTTTTGTTTCTCGGCCCTCGATCATGAGGGCTTTTTTGTAGGGTATTCCCCGGCATCTTTTGAATGGATTGTCTTACATTCTTCATTTAGCTTTTGATTTACACCTGTCAAGGTTGATAAATATATTCCTTAACTTTATTTTCTTATACTTAAATGTTAAAGAAAGCAAGAACTGCGTTGGAACGTTTTTATGCGAAATGCTTTTAAGGAAATCTCCACCGCTTCCTTTGTTTTATATGCTTCCAGCAATGATGGCCGTATTATTTAGCTTTTTACCGTCTACACATGAAAGAGTCCGAAAAATTGTCATTTTTTGCCGGTATGGCCTTCGGGATATTTATTACCGCCATGTATATCGGGGTGGGCGTTTTTGTATGGGTACTTAACCCTAAGCTAAAAATGATGTCTCCTGAAATTGCACCTTGGGTGAGTGCTTTGTTTATTGTTTATGGCTGTATTCGTGGGTACCGGATATATCAGGACTTTGGAAAACGATAACAATAAATTACGGCTGCATTCGTTTCTGGCTTAATTTCGTTCTGGAATGCCCAGAGGCCGATAAAGCAACCAAAATTGTACAGGATTGTGATGAAACTCATACGTTGGACACTCTTTTTTCTGATCCCGCTTGCCTTTATCGGTTGTACCGACCAAAAAGGTGGTGTCGTTCTGGACACCATGACCAGCGGAAAGATCAAAATTGTGGTAGATGAATCCTATAAACCCATTTTTGAGACCCAATTAGATGTTTTTCATTCGGATTATCCAGACGCCAAGGTAACCCCGCTCTACCTCTCGGAGACCGAAATGATGAACAAATTTCTGGCCAGTGATTCTTTCCATGTGGCTGTATCTTCTCGCGAACTGACCCCACAGGAAAAGCAATATTTTGAAAAGATCAAGGTGGTACCGATTACGACCAAAATCGCAAAAGATGCCATTGCACTTGTCGTCCATCCTTCGATGGGCGAAGTCAAACTAACCATTGGGCAACTGAGAGATATATTCTCCGGTAAAGTCCGGTCTTGGAGTGGGGTTGGTGCAAAAGGGGGAGATTTGCGTGTTGTATTTGATAACCCCAATTCCAGCTCTGCGCGGTATGTATCTGAACAGTTCACGAGCGGTGCAAAGCTACCCGATAATATTTTTGCCACCAAACAGACCTCAGATGTATTAACTTATGTCTCACAAAACCCCGGTGTGCTGGGGGTGATTGGCGTAAACTGGATTAGTGATCTGGACGACCCCACCAATCCTTCTTTTACCAATAAAATAGAAGTGGTGGCCGTTGCAAAGTCTGAAGGAGAGGAATACTTTAAACCTTATCAGGCGTATATTGCACGCAAAGACTATCCGTTAACACGCGAAGTACATGTTATCAGCCGTGAAGGCCGCAATGGCTTAGGTAAAGGTTTTTCCTTCTTCGCAGCTTCGGACAAAGGACAGCGCATCATCCTTAAGTCCGGCTTAGTGCCGGCAACTGCGCCATTAAGGCTTATCAAAGCCAAAAATGAATCCCCATACTAAAATAACCTTAACTTTGTATATTTTGGATTTTCCGTCATCCTCAACCCCAATAAACATCATGAGCAAGATCCATACGTTCACGAAAAGTCTTTTAACGCTCCTTGTGTGCTGGCTGGCCGTTCAGGCTGTGCCCGCCCAATCGCTGGGCGATGCAGAAAAATTGCTAAGTTACGACCGCGCCGAAGAGGCCATTACCTTGTTGAAGTCTCTGAGTCAGGCAGCGCCTGCCGATGTCCCAACCAATTTTGCACTGGGGAAAATCTTGCTCAGTCAGGGGGACAAAGATGGCGCCATTGCTGTCTTCCAGCAGTTGGCTTCTGGAACGCCGAATACGGCGGGGGCATTACTTGGTGCTGCGCAAATTTTGATTCTGAACAACAATGTTGCGGGGGCAAAAACCAATCTCGACAAGGCAGCGCGTTTAGCCAAAAAAGATGCAACGCTGATGCGCATTATTGGGGAATCCTTGTTATTGGGTGATCATGGAGATCCAGCGCTTGCTCTCACCTTTCTGGAAAAGGCCCGGAGCATGGCCAAAACCGATCCTGCGGTCTATAAGGCACTGGCAGATGCTTATGATGGTCAAAACAATGCCGGAAAAGCTGTTACACAATGGGAATATGTAATGCAATATGCCCCCAATGACCCCATTCCACACTACGAGGTTGGGAAAATCTGGCAACGGGCCAAAAATAGTGATATGGCCATTGCTTCCTTTACAAAAGCCAATGAGTTGGACCCCAAATTTCTTGGGCCTCTGCGCCGTATTCGGGACCTATACTACGACAACAATCAATGGAGCGGAACCATAGAAGCTTCCGAGAAAATTGTGGCCAGTGGGGCTGCCAACTTTGAGGACTGGCGTCCATATGTTGAAGCGGCCTATTTTTCTCGGAACTATGATACCTTGATTCGGATCATTCCTGGTGTAGTAGAAAAATATCCGGAAGAAAACTACTTGTGGCGTTTGTTGGGCTATGCGCAATACGAAAAAAGCAACTATCAAGCAGCGCTTGATGCCATGAATACGTTCTTCCCTAAACAAGACCCCGAAAAAATCTTGGTCTCGGATTATGACTATACCGCCAAGATCTATGAGAAATTAGGCGCAGACTCTACCGCTGCCACCTACTACGAGAAAGTTGTGGAATTGGATCCAGAGGGGAAAAAAGAACTGAACGGAACCATTGCCAGTATCTACTTCAAGAAAAAAAACTGGAGTAAAGCAGGGCAGTACTTTCTGAAAAAAATTCAAACCTCTGCCGAAGTGAAAGACCAAGATGTCCTCTTGTTGGGGTATTGCTATTTTTATAACCAACAATATGCCCAGGCAGACAGCACTTTTGGCAAAGTGGCCGAAATGCGTCCAGATTTGCCCGCCGCACCTTATTGGCAAGGATATACCCGCCAAATTCAGGAAGACAACCAAAACCGCGCCAATAAGCTATCTGAAGATATGCAAGGCTTTAAAATTGGTGATGCAAAGGCTTCGTTTGATAAATTTATCGAATTGGCCCAAGCCGACCCGACGAAGTACAAGCCACAATTTACGCGGGCATATAAATACCTGATTTCGTATTACGGTGTACAAAAAGACTTAGACAATACCAAAGCATACATCAATAAATATCTGACGGAAATTGACCCGAACAATGCCTTCTACAAGGAATTGTTGGCGAATCTGAATCAGTATGGATTCCAGACAACCGTTCAGGTACCAAAAGCGCCTGCCACCGGAGGTAAGTCTCCCGCAAAACCCAATGGGAAAAGTAAATAATGAACGTTCAACATAAATATTTCTTTCCATGCCTACTTATGAATATCGAAGGGAGGATGGCACTACGTTTGAGGTTCAGCAATCCATAACTGAACCAGCACTTGAATCTTGTCCGACCACCGGGCAGCCTATAAAACGGGTAATATCTGGTGCCGGATTGGTCTTTAAAGGAAACGGGTTTTATCTGACCGATTATGCCCGTAGTGGGAACAAAACCGAAAGTGCTGCTTCTTCCAGCGAATCATAATACAAACTTAAACCCCGTTTTACCGACGGGGTTTTTTGTTCTTGCGGCTGGCAATATTGACCATGCCCCCTCCGTTCTTAGAAGGTAACTTTTCATCATAACACTTCTTCTGCCATGAAAAACTCATTTCTAAACCTTTTTATTCTATGTGCCATTGCGTTTCCTATGGGTACTCGGGCGCAGATTGCTATCGAAAACAATGATGCCCCAATGTCGCGTGCCGCAATGGTAAAGCCAGATGCCGCCTGGCGGCCATACGAGGTTAAATCTATTGTGGTAAATACGCAGTTCCGGGATCAGGTTGCCGAAACCCAAGTGTCTCAAACCATTCACAACCCAAGTCATCGGGTGATGGAAGTGGAACTGCTGTTTCCTCTGCCAGATGGGGGCTCGGTACAAAGCTTCACCTTAATGGTCAATGGAAAAGAAATGCCTGGCCGCTTATTGCCCAAAGAGGAGGCACGTGGTATTTATGAAGAAATTGTCCGCCGAAAAAAAGATCCGGCTTTGATGGAATATGCGGGCTATGGCTTGTTTAAGACCAGTATTTTCCCAATTCCTCCTGGCGAAGACCGTACCATTACGCTTAAATACACCCAACTTTGTACCAAAGAAAAAGGGGTTGTCTCCTTTAGTTATCCATTTGGAACACAAAAATTTTCAGGCGGTCGTATAGGGAAAGTGGTTTTTAAAGGACGGATTGTCTCTACGGAACCCTTGAAGACCCTTTACAGCCCAACCGACCAACTGCAGATAGACCGTCCTTCTAACCGCGAAGCCATTGTCTCGTTCGAGGAAACCAATGTTCGCCGCGAGCGTGACTTTAAACTCTCCTTTACGGCGGAGGCGGGCGAAGTGGGTGCGACTGTTTTGAGCTTTCGTCCAGATGATCAACAAGATGGCTATTTTATGTTGCTCGCTACGCCAGACGTAAAAACAGCGCGTAGCCGGAAGATATTGCCTAAAACAGTTTTGTTTGTCTTGGACCGTTCCGGTTCTATGGAAGGGAAAAAATTGGTACAAGCCAAAGAAGCCCTGAAATTTGTCCTGAACAACCTGCGCGAAGGGGATTATTTTAATATTGTGGATTATGATGACAGCATCCGTGCGTGGAAGCCCGCATTGCAACCCTACAATGCAGACAATCGCCGCGAAGCATTGCGTTATACCGAGGCGATAGAATCTGGTGGAGGAACCAATATTCATAGTGCCCTCGAAAAAGCAATGCAGCAGATTCAAGACGAAAAGCGGCCTAATTATGTCCTTTTTCTAACCGATGGGCTGCCAACCGCTGGTAATACCAACGAAATGCAAATTGCCGAAAATACCCGCCGTAGAAACCGACATCAGGCACGGGTTTTTGCCTTCGGTGTGGGCGAGGATGTCAATGCTCGGCTATTGGATCGTTTGGTAAATGGGAATGGCGGAAGAAGCGAGTATGTGAGCCTCGAAGATAATCTGGAAGCCAAAATCGCTGCGTTCTATTCGGGTATTACTGCACCTCTACTGACCAACATTCGGATTGAGATGAGCCATACCGACCTTAACCGTTCGTATCCGAGCGTACTGCCAGACTTGTTTGAAGGGGGGCAAATTGTATGGGTGGGCCGCTACAACAAGTCCGGAAAAACGAAGGTGAGTATCTCTGGAAAGGTAGGTGATGAATTAAAGACCTTCCGCTTTGATGCAGACTTGGCCCAAGCCTCCGACGGCACGGCCCATAGTTATGTGGAAAAACTTTGGGCAACACGTCGGATCGGAACCATTATTGACCAAATTGACCTGAATGGCCGCAACGAAGAATTGGTAAACGAGTTGGTGAGTTTGTCTAAAAAACATGGCATTCTGACCCCTTATACCAGTTTTTTGGCCGATGAAGACGTGGACTTGCGGGCCACTTCGGCGAATATGCAACGTGCCTATTCTGCCACCGAAGACCTCAATGAGACATCAGGTGCTTATGCGAATGCCCAGCGCTCGGCCAAGCAAGACATGATGAATCAGGCGGTGGTGGTGACCAATAAACCCATGGCCAAACGTAATCCAGTGATGCCTTCTGCCCGCAATAGGGGGGGAGTGGCTTCCGAGCCGCCCAAGGTGGAAGAAGAAAAAGAGACGTTGCAACAAGTGGGGACAAAAACCTTCTACCTGCGTAATAACAACTGGATAGAGGGCGAAATTACGGCTGAGGAAGAAAAAACCGCCAAAGTCATTAAGTTGATGACGGAGGAATACTTTGCTTTTACGCGAAGTCAAACTCCGGAAGTGAACCAATATCTAAACTTAGACCGTACCACTATTGTGCGGATTGGGAATCAGGTTTACAAATTTGAACGTTAATGTCTCGCTTCGTCCATTACCGAGCCGGAGGCCCCTTTGAGCGTCTCCGGCTCTTTTAATTGGTGCCGAGGAGGTGTATCTTACAACTTTCCTTACTCAAATTCTAACCGATGCAACAAAGTGACCGTGTATTCAACCGTCTGACAATTGTGGCGGCTTTGGGCTATTTTGTGGATCTCTACGATATGGCTTTGTACAATCTCGTAAAAAAAGAAAGTTTAATGGCATTGGGGTTTGCCGGACAAGCCCTCGTAGATGCTGAGATTTCTTTATTTAGCTGGCAGAACACCGGGATGCTTGTAGGCGGGTTGTTATGGGGTATTGGAGGAGACAAACGAGGACGTCTAACCGTTCTGTTTGGCTCTATTTTTCTTTATTCGGTGGCCAATATCGCCAATGCTTTTGTCACGGATTATGGTTCATATGCTCTTTGCCGCTTACTGGCAGGCATTGGCTTGGCGGGTGAATTGGGCGCTGGCATAACCTTGGTCTCCGAATCGCTCACCAAAGAAAAACGAGGGTATGGTACCATGATGGTGGTGGGATTTGGCCTACTCGGTGGAGTTACTGCGGCCTTTTGCTCGCGGTTCTTAGACTGGCAGACGAACTATTTGGTGGGGGGAACAATGGGATTGGTGCTGTTATTGCTCCGGATCGGGACTTTTGAGCCGACCATGTTTCTCAAAACCAAGATGACCCCCGTGGCACGTGGTAACTTTCTCATGCTTTTACGTCCGCCGCGTTTAGGGAAGTATCTGTGGTGTATTGCCATTGGATTGCCCATCTGGTTTTGTTCTGGTATTCTGATCGCATTTGCCGATCGCTTGGCGCAAGGAAGTGGGGTCTTGGGGGTCATTACCATTGCCAATTCGGCAGTGTTTTATAATTTTGGTGTTTCCTCTGGTGACTTTCTGAGTGGTTGGTTAAGCCAGGTATTTAAGTCGCGAAGACGGGTGATCCTCGGTTTTCAGTTGGCATTACTGGGGATTATATTTGTTTACCTACTTTGGCCCGGTGTCCCGCAATGGGTGTTCTATTTCTTTACTTGGCTGGTTGGGTTGGGCGCAGGATATTGGGCTGTGTTTGTGACTAATGCCGCCGAGCAATTTGGCACCAATATCCGGTCAACGGTCTCTAATACCGTACCGAATTTTGTCCGGGGGGCACTGGTTCCGATGGGATGGGTTTTTGCCTTTTTATATCCTAAAGTAGGCATGACATATGCCGCTTTGTTCATAGGGGTGACTGTGAGTATGATTGCCCTCTACGCCACTTTCCAGATTGAAGAAACCTATGGCAAAGACTTGGATTATGTGGAAGAATAAGCGGCTGAAATTGGCCGGAACCAAATTCACGTTGAACCGTGAGAACAAAAATCTAGTTAGACTGCATTCCACAAAAAATTGCCATGCAGTTCCGCTGGATTTGACGTACCTTTATGCCGTGCAAAAAAACAACCAGCACTTTATACACCAGAAATTATCACCTTATCGAATAAAATTATGGGTAACATCGGATCAACGGAAATCATTGTCATTGCCTTGGTGATTTTCATTTTCTTCGGCGCCAAGCGCCTGCCCGAAATTGCTCGGGGATTAGGCAAGGGCATCGGGGAGTTTAAAAAAGCCACCCGTGATATTCAGAACGAACTGAATGTACAAGCGGATGACTACCAATATCAGCAACAACAGCAACCATACAACCAAGCACCGCAAATTCAGCCTCCCCAACCGCCCGTTGGTCAAACGCAGCCCCGCACGCCATCCGTCCAAACCCCACGAGACAATGCTTAAGCGAGGATTGTAGTACGTTTGTTGTTTGTATTTCCATTCTAATTTTTCATGTATCGTACATTTTCGGAAGCCCAAACCGCGCTTTTGAAGGGCGAAACCAGTTCCCGAACACTGGTTTTGTCGTTTTTAGCCGCTATTGAAGAACAAAATCCTTCGCTCAATGCCTTCTTATCTGTAGATCAGGAAGGAGCCCTTCGTCAGGCGGAAGCCCTAGATGCCCGCGTAGCCACAGGTAATCCGCCGCCACTGGCTGGATTGGTCTTGGGCGTAAAAGACGTGATTTGTATCCGTGACCAACAGGTAACCTGTGCCTCCAGAATGCTGGCAGATTTTACTTCGCTCTATGATGCCACGGCCATTGAACGGCTTCGTGAAGCGGGGGCTATCTTTATCGGAAAACTGAATTGTGACGAATTTGCGATGGGGTCTTCCAATGAGAACTCCTATTTTGGCCCCGTTCGGAATCCGATTAATCCGGATTATGTACCTGGTGGCTCTTCGGGTGGGTCGGCGGCGGCAGTTGCAGCAGGTCTTTGTCATGCAGCTTTAGGGACCGATACAGGCGGCTCTATCCGTCAGCCTGCCGCTTATTGTGGGGTGTTGGGCATTAAGCCCACCTATGGCCGCGTAAGTCGGCGTGGCTTGGTGGCCTATGCCTCTTCTTTCGACTCAATGGGTGTTTTTGCCCATACTGCCGAGGATGCCGCTCGGATTTTGGCGGTGATGGCGGGCCAAGACGAATGGGATGCCACCTCTGCACCTGTTGAGGTACCGGCATACCCCGACTTGTTGACGGGTTCGGTGAAGGGATTGAAAATTGGCCTTCCAGCAGAATTTTTTGGTGGAGGATTAGACCCCGAAATCAACGCGGCCATCCAGAGAGAAGTGGCACGCCTTGCTTTGAATGGCGCAACGGTTCATCCGGTCTCTCTACCCAACTCCAAGTATGGCATTGCGACCTACTACATCTTGACCACTGCCGAGGCTTCTTCTAACTTGGCCCGATACGATGGAGTACGGTACGGCTATCGCGCAGACGTGAAGGCCCTTCGCGCCGAAATGAAAGAAAGCGGCGATGAAGAACCGCTGCTTAACCGACTTTATGCGCAAACCCGTACCGAAGGATTTGGGGATGAGGTGAAGCGCCGTATCATGCTGGGAACATATGTGCTTTCCGCCGGATACTACGATGCCTATTATGGCAAGGCACAACAAGTCCGTAGGCTCATCCGTTCCGATTTTGACCGAGCCTTTGAGGAAGTGGACGTTTTAGTCACGCCTACAGCCCCAACGACGGCTTTTCCTTTGGGGTCACAAACCGAAGACCCGCTAACCATGTATCTGAACGATATTTATACGGTTACGGCCAACCTGGCTGGTATTCCGGGAATCTCGGTTCCGGTGGGATTGCATAGTAACGGTTTACCAATCGGCTTGCAAATGTTAGGTCGGCCTTTCGATGAAGCGCTTTTGCTGAATACGGCGGATTATATTTTAAGGGGCTGAAGACAGGCCGCATGGTTTTCTTGACCCATGCTCAATGCAAATGCCGATAAACAGTCCAAGCGATAGATCGTTGATAGAATCAATCCATCGCTTGGATTTGTCATTTTTGCGGGCAGGAGTGTTCTGAATGCCCGACACCCTATGGTGAGATAGAAAAGGAATGGCTTGTCAAGACGTCATCGGCGAAAGAGGTTTTTAGTTCACCATCACATTAATGGTCAGGGTATAGGTTCCCGGGGCGATATTGCCGAGCGACCAGAGGCCAGAGGCATTGTCGTAAGAACCAGTGGCAGTGGTCGCACTGACAAAGTTCAGGCTTGCTGGAAGCATATCT